>NZ_JBQWIE010000002.1:0-195457 GCF_056745525.1 Parasediminibacterium sp. HNIBRBA5674
TTAACCAAATAATAAGGCAACATTGGGGCATTGAAAACAAGTTACATTGGTGTTTAGATGTAGCCTTTAATGAAGACTTTAGTACAAAACAGGCAGGCTATGCAGCAGAAAATTTTAGTTACATAACAAAGGTCGCTATCAACTTAATCAAGAATGATAAAACAACAAAAGCTAGTATCAAAAACAAAAGGATGATGTGTATATTAAACGATAAGTTCTTAGAAAATATACTCTTTAAAGAAATTTAGATGCGTTTGCCCTGACTGAAATACTGAGTAAAAAAATGACACTAGAAACTTACGAAGAGTTTCTAACACTCTTGGAACAACTAATAACCAAGTTGGAAAAATAATATGAATATATTTTTAAGTCACGCTTTAAAAGACAAAGCATTAATCAATCAAATTAATAGAGCCTTACAACCGCACAGCAATTTGAAATTATTAGTTGCTGAACATTATATAGACACTCAGGATATTATAACTACAAAAATTGAAAAGCTTATACAGCAATCTGATATAGCAGTGTTTCTGTTAACAAAAGATGGATTTAATTCAAAGTTTGTAAATCAAGAAATTGGTTATATCCACAGTCTTCAAAAGCCTTCAATTTATATTGTTCAAAAAGGGATGCAGAAAAAAATTGCTGGTTTCAACTTTGGTAAAGATTATATCGAATTAGATATTAACAACCCCGATGTAGCTATTGATTGAATGAAGTCGGTACTGGTAGAATTTTATGCTGAACGTCAACGAAAAGCATTCAAAGAATTTTTAGAATTTCAAAACTTTCAAAATAAGCAGAAGCAGTTGGCTATTGAAAAACAGAAGCAAAAGGAAGCAAGTCAAGCTAGAGCAGCATTAGGTGTATTGGGGGGCTTACTATTATTAGGCTTAATAGCTGAAAATAAATAATGTTTTCACATTTGCCCATCTTGTTATTTTCGCCGCTGTTGGTATCCTTACCAACAGCAAACCTTTTTATAATAACTAATAGTGCGTTTAGTTGGTAGTTAATTGTGGGTGTTGTATGCATTTGCCAATACCTTTAGTGTCTACCATAAAAGGTATGGCAATTAATTATGGCAAAGCAAGGCACTACCATCAAAAACTGGCACGATGAACATCTGGAAAAATTAACATTCGCCAATCGCTTAGCAGATGCTGTGGCTAATGGCATGGGGTCGTGGCGGTTTATTATTATTCAAACCATATTAGTAGCCATATGGATGTTGCTAAACCTGATTGGGCTTATCAACCATTGGGATCCTTATCCATTCATTTTGCTCAACCTATTGTTTAGTACACAAGCTGCGTATGCCGCACCTATTATTATTATGTCGCAAAACAGACAAAGCGAAAGAGATAGGGCGCAGGCAAAAGCCGATTACGAAACCAATATAGAAGCCAAACTAGAAATAGAAGCCCTAGCCAAGCAACTGAACAAGCTAGAAGTAGAAAAGCTAGATAAGCTGATAGCAATGATAGAAGAGATGCGGAAAGAGAAGGGGTAGAAAATTTCACACAAAGCTACAACGGAGACAAAGGCCACAAAGTATAATTTGAAATCAGAAGACTTTGTAGCTTAGTATTCTTTGCGGGCTTTGTATGAAGTGGATTCTCTACTCACTCACTATTTTATTTACGCTTCTGTACGCAAAGCTTTCGCTAATATGTCTGCGTACAAATCTTGATTGTGCGGGGGCATTTACCAGCTTTACATAAGTGGCTTTTGGTACATCAAAGTACTCGTAAGTGTGCCCATCAGAAAAGTCGATGCGTAGCACTTCGTTCTTGTATTCAAAGTCTAAGATGCTCGCTTCATCAAGGGTTTGATTGTATTGTTCTACACTAGCTGCAACTGTTTCTGGTGCAATGCTTACTAAAAAGTGGTAGGCTTCAATAACTGTTTTACTTTTCTTTTCAGCGGCTACTTTCTCAGCTTCTTCTTTGTCTTGAAACTTGTCAGGATGCCATTCCTTCATTTGATTTCTGTACACCGATTTTAGTTCTTTTAAATCGGCTTCTTTGGTTACACCCAATAGTTTTCTGTAATGGTCAATTTTCTTCATAACTGCGGCGAAGATAGGGGCTTAGCGCTTAAGGCTGTTTTTGGGTAGTTTTAAATGATTGTTACGATGAGATATATTTCTCGCAGATAACGCAGACCCGATAGCTATCGGGTTACGCGGATGATTTTCTATTTGGTATTGGGATGAAATAAAACAACCTCACAGCAATGCTGCGAGGTTGTTTGTGTTCAAACCTATAAGGTTTCAAAAACCTTATAGGTCTTTAATGTGAGCAACAACTACTGTCTTCTACCGCCTTGGCTTGCACCTATGGTTTCTTTAGGGCCGCTTTGTGGTATTTCCCTGTTCATCTCATCAATATCTACAGGGCGTTCTGTTTTATCGCCCATTAAATATTCTGTAAAATAATCTGCCATGCGCCAGTAGAAATACTCTGTCATATCGGTATAAGCATGTCTTTGACCAGGCAGCATTACTAAGTCAAAACGTTTATTGGCTTTAATCAAAGCATTCATCACACGAATGGTATTGGCAGGATGTACGTTGTTAGCAATATCGCCAGTACTTAGCATTAAATGGCCTTTTAGGTTTTTAACCAAGGTTTGATTTTTATCAATGCTGTATTGGAAAGAGGTATCGTTTTTGTCGCTCACAATTTCTTTTACACCATTGTGTTTTTCGCTCCACCAACGGTTGTACACTGAGTTGTCATGGTTACCAGAAGATGATACAGCCACTTTAAAAAAGTCAGGATATACCAACATAGCAGCAGTACTCATAAAGCCACCACCGCTGTGCCCATGAATACCTACACGGTTTACATCAATAAAAGGGGAGTAATCTGCAAGTTGTTTAGCGCAAACTTTTTGTCATAGCAGTTAAAATTTACAGGTTGGTAAGGTAAGCCCACATTTTATAATGCCGTAAACCATTTATCATATTTACACTAAAATGCTTTTCTTTACTATAATAAATTACATACCAATAACTAAGCGTACATGGAAATAAATATCAACCAACAGAAACTATCTATAGGCGATAAGTATCAAATATTTATTAATGGTGGGCAAACGCATTATGCTGCTGCTAAGCTGTTTAGGCTATTTGCAGAAATTCATTTGTACGAATTTGGCAGCGAAACGCCTTTGCTAATTATTAAAAAGCGCTTTGCTTTTTTTACGGCTAATTACGACATTACGACGCATGATGGGGTATTAATAGAACTGCGTACCGTATCGTTTTGGAAAGCCCATTATCAATGCCAAGTAGGTGCAGATTTCTACGATATTTATAGGCATCGTGGGCGTAAATGTTCTATTTACAAAAATGATAAACAAGTAGCTTGGTGGGATAAAGAAGCTGTAAGTTGGTTTAATGGTGATAACTATCGCATAGTGGCAGATAACGATTGTAACTATAGCTTGATTATTGCACTGTGCCTTGCGATGGATAATTATGCCAATAACGATAAAGAGAAAAGCTCTATCAATTTTGATATTGGTAGACTAGGTCCACAAGCCAAACCATTTGATGCCACATGGCAACCTAAATATTAAACACAGACTCATGCAGATACTATCATACATACTCATTGGCTTTGTAGCACTAGAACACTTATATATTCTTTGGTTAGAAATTTTTGCCTGGGAAACAGCAGGTAAAAAAGCCTTTAAAGGCTCGCTACCCGATGCTATGTTTACACCTACTAAAACCTTAGCTGCTAACCAAGGTTTGTACAATGGTTTTTTAGCTGTAGGACTTATTTGGGCTTTATGCATAGGTGATATAGAATGGCAACATCATGTAGCTATTTTCTTTCTAAGCTGTGTAATTGTGGCTGGTGTGTATGGTGCATTTACTGCTAGCAAAAAGATATTTTTTATACAGGCATTGCCAGCTATTATTGCTTTGGTGGTAACTATTTTACAATAAAACTGGTGTATGCAAACCTTAGAACAACTGTTAACTGGCGAACTGATTGGTACGAACAAATTAACCTTTGCTTGTGGATTAACCAGCTTTCCTGAAGCCATTTATACCTTGGCTGATACACTAGAAATTCTTGACCTTTCTAATAATCAATTAAGCACTTTGCCTAGCGACTTTGCAAGGCTACATAAGCTGCGTATTTTGTTCTTGTCAAATAACTTGTTTACGGTGTTTCCTGAAGTATTGGCGCAATGCCAAAGCCTTACCATGATTGGGTTTAAGAACAACCAAATAAACCACATAGCAGAAGATGCGATACCAGTACAAACACGTTGGTTAATATTAACCGATAATAACTTAACACAACTACCAAAGAGTATTGGTAAATGCACACAGCTAGAAAAATTTCCTTTGGCTGGAAACAATTTAACAAGCCTGCCAGATGAAATGGCGAATTGCAAGAACCTAGCATTACTGCGTATTTCAGCCAATCAATTAACGGCTTTATCAGAATGGTTACTCACGCTGCCGAAGCTATCGTGGTTGGCTTTTTCTGGTAATCCTTTTTGCAAAAAAATAGATGATACAATGTTGCTAAATGCGATTGATTGGCAACAACTAACAGTTACGCATCAACTTGGTGAAGGTGCTTCTGGCATTATATCTAAAGCCATTTGGCAAGATAACAATGAAGCACCTAACGAAGTAGCGGTAAAAATATTTAAAGGTGCTGTTACAAGTGATGGTTATCCGGAAGATGAAATGCATGCTTGCATATTAGCTGGTAATCATTCAAATCTTGTCAGCGTTTTAGGCAGAATAGAAAATCATCCTGAGCAAAAGCAAGGCTTGGTGTTTGGCTTAATACCTACAGCTTTTTACAACCTTGGTTTACCACCAAGTTTTGATACTTGCAGCAGAGATGTTTTTCCGCCCGATACACAATTTACCGTTGCGCAAATATTGGCTATCGCCAAAGCTATTGCATCTGTAGCTGAACATTTACATAGCAAAGGCATTATGCATGGCGATTTGTATGCGCACAACACATTAGTGACAGCACAACACGACACCATTTTTGGTGATTTTGGCGCTGCTAGTTTATATGATACTTCTACATCACCGGGAGCCTATTTACAACGAATAGAAGTAAGTGCTTATGGCTGTTTGCTAGATGACTTATTACAATACTGCACAGAGAAACACCACCTTAGTGATGCTGCAATTGTATTAAAAGCATTGGTGCCATTGTGTATGCAGGCAACTGTATCGAACCGCCCAAGTTTTGCAGAAATTTTAAGCATGTTGGGTGAGCTTTAATGGTTAGGAAGATTTTTTCTTAATAATTACCGTAGGACTTTTATTTATTAAAGCAAAAGAATTCTCAACTTTCTAAAATTGCTTATTTATCAAAATATTAACCCCAAAGACATCAAATTACGGTTGCACAAATTGGATATATTTTCTAAAAATTGATTTAACAAGTAACATAATAATTTCTCTCACATGCGTCAATGGTTGGAGCGAATACTAAGCCCGATAGCAATATAACTGGCGCATAAATATGATGGTAAACCCAATAAAGAAAGGGTATTTACAGAATTGACTGCTTTGTATCAACACTTGTTGCAACAGCCTAATAAAAGAGGGTTAGTCATTCCATTTAACCACAACAGTAAATTCATTATTTTATCTGATCAACACAAAGGTGCCAAAGATGATTCAGATGATTTGCAACACCAGAAACCAATTATCTAGCTGCTTTAGATTACTATTTTCAACAAGGCTGTAGTTACATTAACCTTGGCGATAGCGAAGAACTTTGGGAAAATTCATCCAAATATAATGTAGGCTTAATTCCTTCCGATATCTACATTTACACAAACGTTTTTACAATGAAATGGATATTGTATAGCTGTTGCTTACTTGTGGTTATTACCACAAAAGCACAATCGCTTAAAGAACTGAACGATAGTAGAATAAAATTACCCAATGGTTGGTCATTAACACCTGTGGGTACAAGCTTGCCGCTAGGTGATTTACCATTAAACATGGTAGTAAGCAAAAGCAAAAAGCTAATGGCTGTAACCAACAATGGCCAAAGTGTGCAAAGCATACAACTAATAGACGTTGCTAAACAAAAAGAACTAGATAATGTGGTGATTGCGAAATCTTGGTATGGCTTGGCTTTTAGCGATGATGAACAGTATCTGTATGCTGCTGGTGGGCACGATAACTGGGTATTAAAATATGCTATTGAAAATAAGAAATTACTACTGAAAGATTCTATTGCTTTAGGTAAAAAATGGCCTAATAAAATTGCACCATCTGGTATGGCTTTAGACGATGCAGCACAACGCTTGCATGTAGTAACAAGAGACGATAAAAAGCTGTACAGCATTAACTTACAAACCAAGCAATACGATACTTTGAGCCTTGGTGCAGAAGCGTATACTTGTATGCTATCGCCAAATAAACAAACCTTGTATATAAGCCTTTGGGGCGGTGATAAAGTGTTGTATTATGACGTAACTACAAAAGCTATTACTACAAGCATTGCCGTAGGTGATAATCCTAATGAAATGTACTTGACTAAAAGCGGTAAGTACTTGTATGTTGCTAATGCAAACGATAACTCAGTAAGTGTAATAGATGTTGCTAAAAAGCAAGTGATAGAAACGCTAAATGCAGCCTTATATCCAAATGCACCAAGCGGTAGTACAAGTAATGGTGTAGCACTTAGTAATAACGAGAAAACTTTGTATGTAGCTAATGCAGATAATAACTGCCTAGCAGTTTTTGATGTGTCAAAACCTGGTGATAGTAAGTCAAAAGGATTTATACCAGTAGGTTGGTATCCTACAAATGTAAAAGTGATTGGTAAAAATATTTTTGTAAGCAACGGTAAAGGTTTCACTTCTATGGCAAATCCTAAAGGACCAGGCCCTTACAGACCAAGACAAACAGTTACTTATCAACAAGGCGATTTAAACAAACCGCAAGATGTACAATACATTGCAGGCTTATTTAAAGGCACATTAAGTATTATTACAGAACCTACACCACAGCAGTTAGGTGTGTATTCAAAAGCCGTGTACGACAATACACCTTATACCAAAACAAAAGAACTAAATGCAGCAGGTGAAGCCGGTAATCCTATACCTATGAAAGTTGGTGATAAGTCGCCAATAAAACATGTGTTTTACATTATTAAAGAAAATAGAACTTACGACCAAGTACTTGGTGATATGAAAGCAGGTAATGGCGATACAAGCCTAACATTGTTTGGCGAAAAATACACACCAAACCAACATGCATTGGCTAACAATTATGTTTTGCTGGACAATTTTTATGTAGATGCAGAAGTAAGTGCAGATGGTCATAACTGGTCAATGGGTGCTTACGCTACTGACTACTTAGAAAAAACATGGCCTACTAGCTATGGTGGCCGTGGTGGTGGCTACGATGCAGAAGGCAACAGGGCTGTAGCTAATAATAAAGGTGGTTTTATTTGGGATAATTGTAAGCGCAGCAATGTAAGCTTTAGAACTTATGGCGAATTTGCAGATGATGCAAAACCAAATATTCCTACATTAAAAAATCATTTTTGTAAATACTTTACAGGCTACACCACCGATGTGAGAGATACCGTAAGATTTTACCAATGGCAAAGAGATTTCGATTCGTTATTAGCTATTAATCAAGTGCCACAATTTAATACAGTGCGTTTTGGTAATGACCATACTGAAGGGATTCGTTTAGGTAGGCCTACACCATTTGCACATGTGGCAGATAATGACTTGGCGGTAGGCATGTTTATAGAATATTTAAGCAAAAGCCCTATTTGGAAAGAAAGCGTGGTGTTTATTTTAGAAGATGATGCACAGAATGGTCCTGACCATGTAGATGCACATAGAAGCCCTTGCTATGTGATAGGTCCACATGTAAAAAGAAATTTTGTAGACCACACTATGTACAGCACTTCTTCTGTGTTGCGTACTATGGAATTAATACTAGGCATGCCACCAATGACACAATACGATGCAGCCGCAGAGCCAATGTGGCGTTGCTTTACAGCCAATGCAGATGCAACAGCTTATGTAGCTAAAGCATCAAACGTAGACCTAAACGATAAAAATGTAAAAGCCAATGCACTAACCACTTTAAGCGAAAAATACAATTGGAGTAAAGAAGATGCAGTGCCTGATTTAGTATTTAATACGCTGTTGTGGAAAGGCATTAAAGGCATAGATTATGTAGTGCCTGCACCAAGCAGAGCAGCGTTTGTAAAGCTAGGCGCAAAGAAAAAAGATGACGATGATTAGTGAAAATAGCGAGTAGCGCAAATACATAAACCGCCTATATTTTTTGTAGTTAGGCGGTTTTTTATGGACTTAAATTATTAGGGTTGTTACTTGCCCCCAATAAGGTGCAACTGTGTTTGTCTACCATTAATATATCTAAAACCATTTTGGTCAAAATAGCCATCTTGCTCTAGCATTATGCGTATGGTTTTGTGCCATTGTGCAATATCGCTTGCAGCGTTTAATTCTATTGAGTAGCAAGTGTTGTAATGCATAGGAAAATCGCAGTTATCAGGCAGCATGGTTTTTACCACAGGGTCTTCATTGTATTCTCTTGTAATCATCACCCACATATCTATGCCATTTCTTTCCATTAAAGTTGGTAGCAAATGGTTTAGCCTATCGGCCAATACTTCGTCTATTACTTTAGCTTGCTCTCTTAAAGGCAATATTTGGCTGTGTGCAATAAGTGTTATAGACCATAAACCAACAAGTAAAAGCTGCTTCATTGCAAAATAGTTTTGTAGCTTTGAAGTTAGGGCGAAAATGCAACTAATTTAACTAACTATTCACTACTTACATCTCACTATTGGCTAGTCAGTACCTTTCTTTTGCGCACATTCTTGTTACTTTGCAGCATGTTATTGAAAGGAAACAAACTGGTTTTATTGGGTTTAATAGTTTTGTCAGTGCAGCTAGTTTCTGCACAGACAAATTTACAATATACAAATGGTGCTAACGGCGCCACCACACAATATGATAGCCAAGGCAGACCATTACCTAAAAAAGCTAAAGGGCAAGATTCGCTACAACGCAGAGATAGATTCGCTGATTCTATTACCATTTACTACCGCTATTACGATTCTACAAGAACGCAAACCTTAGATTCTTCTATTAATAATTTTTATACCCGTTTTCACATACCTTTTACCAATAACACCATTAGTAATTTAGGTTCTGCATCAAAATCACTTTTGTTCAGCCCTATTTTAAAACCCGGTTGGGATGCTGGTTTTCACCAATTTGATACCTATAAGTTTACTATAGAAAATACCAAGTTTTTTCAAACCACAAGACCTTATACCGAGCTAGGTTATTTGCTAGGCAGCAAGGCCGAACAGCTTATCAATTTCATTCATACACAAAACAGAAAAAGCAAATTCAATTTTTCGTTTGAATACCGTTTTAGCAATTCACCGGGTTTATATCGTTTACAAAATGCTAGTCATAACAATATTCGCTTTACCTCGCATTATCAAAGCGATAATAAACGTTACGAAGCCTTTTTTGTATTGATTTCTAACAAACATGCCGTATCTGAAAATGGCGGTTTAGATTCTTTAGGAAAATTAAATAATCTATCGCTTGGCGACCCTTATGAAGTAACTACTCGTTTAGGTTATGCCACACAAGCATCTCGTAATCCATTTAACACCACTGTAAATACTGGCAATACTTACAAAGAAAGTATCTTCTTGTACCGCCATCAGTACGATTTTGGGCAGCGTGATTCTTTGGTTACAGATTCTGTAACTTACCAAATTTTCTACCCCCGCTTTCGTATACAACATACCTTACAAATAAGTAGTAACGAATATGGTTATAAAGACATTTTCGCAGTTGATAGCAACTATAAAAAATATTTTAATTTCATTATTAAACCGCCTTTTGCAAGTGGTCTTGCAGATACGATAAGCTCTAAAGATAAGTGGAGCAATATAAAAAATGAGTTCGCACTCATCACTTTTCCTGATAAAAACAACCAAAGCCAGTTTGCCAAAGTAGGTGTAGGTTTACAAAACTTGAAACTTATTGGCAATGACAGTGTCGTACGCAGAACTTTCTACAATATTTATTTACTAGGCGAATACAGAAACCGCAGCAGAAACAATGTTTACGATATTGAGGCTAATGGACAATTATATTTATCTGGCTTAAATGCAGGTGATTACACCGCTTACATCAGTTTTAGGCGACAGCTAAGTAAAACCATTGGTACCTTACAGCTAGGTTTTCAAAACACTAACCGTACCACTTCCTTCATTTACGATGCCTTAACAAGCTTTCCAGTCATCGGTCACCAGCCATTTAAAAAAGAAAATAGCACCCATATTTTTGGTGTGTACGAAAATCCTAAACTAGCTTTTAGATTGACAGGCGATTATTATTTGGTAAATAATTATGCTTACAGCGATAGTTTTCTTACTGTAAATCAATATGCCACACTGTTTAATGTGCTGCACATTGGTGCTGAAAAAATATTTAAAGTAGCAAGGCATCTTAACTTTTATACCGAGGCACATATTCAGCAAGTTACAGGCAATGCACCCGTAAATGTGCCATTTTTGCTTACCAGAAATCGCCTAGCGTTTGAAGGTAATTTTTATACCAACTTATTTTTATCTACCGGTATAGAATTTAGATATTACACCAATTACAAGGCAGATAATTACTCACCTTTCACAGGTCAGTTTTTTTACCAAAACAGCTTTACCACTAGTAATTTACCAGACATAAATTTGTTTTTCAACTTCAGAATAAAAAGCTTCAAATGCTTTGTCCGCCTCGAAAATTTAAACACCATTAACACTTCTACAGGCAGTTTTGACAACTACAATTTAAACGCACAGCAATATCCAGGTGTGGGCCTTTGGACCAGATTAGGCATTTGGTGGAACTTTATCAATTAAGATGATTCTTGTCATGAATCGTTAAAATTTGAACAAAAAATATTTCTGTAGCGTTTTTCGGTTATACCTTTACATCACAAATGAAACGTTTACTCACATTCATAATAGCCATTACTTACTTCTGCATCAGCAGCGGTTTTGTAATGAACGTGCATTACTGCATGGGCAAAGTGAGCAAAGTAAACATCGAAATCACACCATCAAAAATGTGTGGCTGCAGCAAAAAAGAAACCAAGGGCTGCTGCAAAACAGAAAGTAAACTTTACAAACTAACCGATAATCATCAAGCAAGTCATGCTGATGTTTCAATAATTAGTCCGTACCATAGTCTTCCTAATTTTTACAATTACACTTACAATGCTGTAGCCATAAGCGCACCAAAAGCTACTTATAGCGCACATGCACCACCCATACTCAGGTCTCAACCTATTTATATTCTCAATTGCGTTTTCAGAATTTGATACCCTTTTTGTCTCAGTGGTTATTTCTATATAGCCAGCAATAGATTCTCTATTGTACAAGTGTAGCCTGTGCTGAGTTTACGAAGCATCTACACTGCAACGTTTATCTCATTAATCATCTTTTTCCCACCATGTAGCATAGCAAAAAGCTATGTGTCTACCTGGTAAATTTTAAAACATTATAACAATGAAAACGCTAAATATCATCTTAGTACTTGCTTTTGTATGCACATCATTATTTGCAGTAGCACAAGCAAAACAAACAACTGTAAAAGTTTATGGCAACTGTGGCATGTGTAAAAAACACATTGAAACTGCTGCAAAAGAAGCCGGTGCTACTTCTGCCGTTTGGAACAAAGACACCAAAGTATTAAGCCTAAAGTTTGATGCTAGTAAAACCGACAGCAAAAAAATACAAACAAAAATTGCAGAAGCTGGCTACGACACTCAAGATGCTACTGCTACTAAAGAAGCCTACGACAAGCTAGACGAATGCTGCCAATACGATCGTAAAGCAGCAGTAAAACCAACTAGCAAAGTAGATAGCAAAAACTACTGCAACAATATGGCTAGCTGCACCAAAGGCGATTGTGCTTCTTGCGACAACTGTAAAGATTGCGCTAAAGACTGTTGCAAAAATGGTTGCACTAAAAGCTGTTGTAAACCAGCTACAACTACAGTAAAAGCTGATAGCAAAAACTGCTGCAACAACATGGCTAGCTGCGCTAAAGCCGATTGTGCTTCTTGCGACAACTGTAAAGATTGCGCTAAAGACTGTTGCAAAAATGGTTGCACTAAAAGCTGCTGCAAACCAGCTATAACTACAGTAAAAGCTGACAGCAAAAACTGCTGCAACAACATGGCAAGCTGTACAAAAGGCGATTGTGCTTCTTGCGACAACTGTAAAGATTGCGCTAAAGACTGTTGCAAAAATGGTTGTACTAAAAGCTGTTGTAAATCAGCTACAACTACCAAAGTAGATATGTACCAAAAAGCTAAAAACTTTTCATTAATCATTTTTAATGGTAAAGTAATTAGTAATGCTACTACTTGCAGCACTAAATAGATTACTTCTTAAAAGGGTGTAGCATCAAGAAGTGAAGGCTACACCCTTTTTCACTATTCCCTTTTCACCTTTCACGTTTAATATTTCACCATGAGAAATATATTATTCGCTTGTGCGGTATTATTTGCCATAAACACACAAGCACAATTTAAACAAGCCAACTTACAAGCAAGTGGCCTCACATGTAGCATGTGTTCAAAAGCTATTTTCAAAGCATTATCTGCCGTACCTTTTGTAGAAAAAGTAGATAGCGATATTAAAAACTCAGCTTACAATATCACATTTAAAAGCAACATGCCAGTAGACTTTGATGCTTTAAAAAACGCTGTTACAGGTGCGGGCTTCTCGGTAGCAAAACTTTCCATAACTGCCAATTTTGATAATGTAAAAGTGCAAAACGACACGCATGTAGTTGTACAAGGCAAAACACTACATTTTTTAAACGTGCCTAACCAAACTTTAAACGGCAGCAAAACATTTACTGTAGTAGATAAAAATTTTGCTACTGCAAAAGAGTACAAAAAGTTTGGCCAATACACGACTATGAAATGCTACCAAACAGGCACCATGGAAAGTTGCTGCGCTAAAAAAGATGGTGCAACAGGTACAAGAGTGTATCATGTAACCATTTAACATTAATCTATGAAGAAACACTTTTTAATAGTTGCCTTACTAGCAACAAGCCATGTTTTTGCACAAGAATTATTTGTGTACACAGAGCCAGCTAGCAATATGCCTACAAAAACCATTGGTATACGTGCTACACAAAGCTTTTTTAAAGATGAATTTAAAGGCACTACTAACTACCACATTTTGCCAGAAGTGATGTTTGGCATTAATAAAAACTTGATGGTACACGCAGAAGCTTTTGTAAGTAACCGCAACAAAGTGCTTACTTATGAAGGTGCAGGTGCTTACGCTAAGTATCGTTTTTATAGCAAAGACGATGTACATACACATTTTAGAATAGCTGCTTTTGGTAGACTAAGCACCAACAACAGCGATATTCACCAAGAAGAGATTGATATTAATATACATAATAGTGGTTATCAATTAGGTATAATTACTACACAGTTATTACACAAAGTAGCCCTATCGTCATTGGTAAGTTATGTGCAAGCAATGAATAATGGCGCTGCCAATAAGTTTCCTTCTAACCAAGCAAATCAGGCTATTAACTACACTTTATCGTTTGGTAAATTATTGTTGCCTAAAGAATACACCAATTACAATCAAACCAACTTGAATGTGATGGTAGAATTTCTAGGTCAGAAATTAGTAGGTAACTCTAAGGGGTATTTAGATGTAGCACCATCTTTGCAGTTAATTATTCATAGCCAAACAAGAGTAGACATAGGTTACAGACACCAAATTTACAGCGATGCAATACGTAATGCACCAAATGGATTTTTGCTACGCATAGAGCACTTGCTATTTAATGCTTTGTAAAAATATTTTTAGAAAAGAAAAAAATATTGCGCTCTGTAGCCTTTTTTCTATATTTGTACTTATGCAACGCCGCAGTAATTCTGTGGCGTTGTATTTTTTTGTATCATCTTAAAACAAAGATCATGAGTGAATATGTAACGAAAGAAACCTTCGATAAAATGAGGGAAGAGCTGCAAAGGATGAAAGCCATTGATAGACCTGCAGCATCTAAAGCCATTGCAGAAGCGAGGGAAAAAGGCGATTTAAAAGAAAATGCTGAATACGATTCTGCCAAAGAAGCCCAAGGGATGCTTGAAGCCAGAATTAAACAACTAGAAGGTGTAATTGCAAATTCTAAAATTGTAGACCCAGCAACCATTGACATAAGCAAAGTAGCTATTTTAACCAAAGCTACCATTACCAATATGGCTACTAAAAAAACCATGACCTACCAAATTGTGGGCGAAAAAGAAGCTGACTTAAAAGCAGGTAAAATTTCTGCGTCATCACCTATTGGCAAGGGTTTATTAGGCAAAGCTAAAGGCGAAATTGCTGAAATTCAAGCACCAAATGGTATTATGAAATTCAAGGTAATAGATATTGCTATTTAGTCTTGCATTCATTTCACACAAAGAAACAACGAATACAAAGCTCACAACGAAAAATCGTCTATTTGCAAAGTGCAAATAGACGATTTTAGTTTTATCATCTTTAACTTTTGTTTTTCTAGACAGAATTAAGAGTCAAATAACAACTTTACATAAGGGCTAAATCATCATTGCCGATCATTTTATCATTATTAATCAACGGTTCTTTCTATTGCCCTTGTGCGCTGCTATATAACTTCTTACCATCTAGAGTGTTCAGTAATTCCATAGAACATACTTTAAAATCAGCAGTTAGTCTTTTGTACAGTTCTAAAATATCTACTTGTGTTAATGGCACACCGTCTACACTTTCAAAGCGACACATGTATGTATTTACCAAGTTTGTGAATATAGAACCTGTAGGCCAAACCTGTGTACCACGGTTGGTTACAGTAGTAAGGTTAAATAATGTCATTGTATGTTTAAGTGCTAGCTCGGCTACTTCTTTTGGCTGCACATGACTTTCTACAAAAAAGTCAACACCAATAACTTCTTTCTTAATCGCTTCAATACTTTCAAGCATTGGATTATTATCTAGTACAAAATGCGTAGGCGTTTTGTAGTTATTGGCAATAATAGGCTTTGCATTTACACTTGGTTGTTTACCAAAATTGCCAATAATCGCATTGGCAAATTCGGTAGTATTTACCGAAGGGATAGATTTATCGCCAAAGTCGCCAGTGTGTACACCACTTTCTAGTGTGTATAGCAAGGCATTTTCAATAATAGCACTTGTTTCCATTAGCCCTAAGTGACGCAGCATTGCCAAGCCACTTAGCAATAATGACGTAGGATTGGCAATATTTTTACCAGCAATATCTGGTGCTGTACCGTGCACCGCTTCAAAAATAGAGATGTGGTCACCAATATTTGCCGAAGGCGCAAAACCCAAACCGCCTACCAAACCAGCACAAAGGTCGCTCACAATATCGCCTTGTAAGTTGGTCAACACCACCACATCAAACAAATCGGGGCGAGTTACCAATTTCATGCACAAATCATCTACAATTACATCATCTGCTTTTAGCTCAGGATATTCTTTAGCTATTTCGTAAAACACTTCTAAAAACAAACCATCGGTTAGTTTCATAATGTTGGCCTTATGACCGCAAGTAATTCTACGAGCGCCTTTTTTCTTAGCCATTTCAAACGCATACTTAATTACCTGCAAGCTACCAGGGCGTGTAATAAATCTACGACCAAGTGCCACATCATGCGTCAACATATGCTCAATACCACCATAGGTATCTTCAATATTTTCACGAACAATTGTAATATCAATAGGAATACCTGCTTTAGAAAACACCGTATCTACACCATGCAGAGTTTGAAATTCACGTTTATTAGCGTACGTGTTCCAAGTTTTTCTGGCAGTAACGTTTACACTTTTTACACCCTTGCCCTTAGGCGTTTCCATTGGGCCTTTAAACAAAATGCTCAAGTCTTCAATGGTTTGTTTCGCCTCGGTCGTCATACCGTTGCTATAACCTTTGTCAAAAACCCACTTACCCATTTCTACCACTTCGTATTCAAGCGGCACTTGTGCTGCGTTAAAAATACCTAGTACGGCATCCATAATTTCTGGTCCTATACCATCGCCTTTGGCTACTGCAATTTTGTCCATAGTGTGTTTTTTTTGCTTATAAATGTGGGTATATGCAAATTTAAGCCGCAAGGCAATAGCACCCCATTAATAATTGCGGTCTTTTTTGTGGTTACCAGCAGTAGTGGTACTATTGGGCTATTGTTGCACACTGCATCGGTTAGATGCTTTGTGGGGCTTTTATCGTAGCGTAGGGTTTTCACGCAACGAGTCAGCGAGGGTAAAGGGGGCAGAGGTTGTGTTGTCATGCTGACGAAGGAAGCATCTAACGAGATATGGAAAAGCAGTAAATTTGTTACAAATGATATAACCATGACCACATCGGCAATTAGAAAAAAGCTAACAGACTACCTAAAAGTTGCTGACGACAAAAAGATTAAAGCTATTTATGCAATGGTAGAAGAGGAAATAGGTACGCTAGAAAATGATTGGGATAAAGATTTTATACACGAAATGAATAGTAGAATAAAATCCTACGAAGCAGGCGAAGCAACTACTTACACACTAAATGAAGCAGAAACAATTGCGAGAGAAGCTTATAAAGCAAATAAAAAAAAGTAGACAATGGCTTTTACTTATAAGTTGCTAGCATCTGCAATTAAAGATTATATAGAAGCTTACGAGTGGTACGAAAATAAACAAGAAGGCCTAGGCGAAAGATTTTTAAAGGAAGTACGCTTAAAAATAGATGCAATAGCACAATACCCTGAAGTCTATGGCAGTAAAGGTAGAATTGGATTTAGAGAAGCAAAAGTGCCTTACTTCCCATACATCCAATGAAACAATGAGGGCAATGAGTGCAGCATTTTTTCGCCGTTGTGTCTTTGACCAACAATAATTAGTGAAAAAACTGTTGGTGAAAGCAACACCAACTGCAGCGAAAGCTTTTGATTGATAAACTCAGTCAAGTTCATGCCATAATCATACCTATCACGATAAGTCTTTTGCCTGTTAATATCAAACCGTTCCTTAAATCTTTGGTATTTGTCAATTGTGCCAGGTATTAGGTAGTAAAATTCAACATACCAATCCTTGGTTAAGTCACCTTTGGCACTATAAAGTATTGCTTTTTTGTAGGGTAATGCAGTCATATACTTGAATTTGTTGTTAAGCTCTTCAAGTAATACCCCTTTGAGAGTTCGCCCGACTTTTGCCTGCTTTTCTTCCTGATAATTAGAAAACCCTTGACTAGCAAGGGTTTTAGTGGTAGAGCGTACGGGAAACCAACTATTCATTGAAACCCTTACCTGCAAAGCCTTTTATGATTTAGGAAAACTTGGGTAACCGAATTTTCCCCCTCTCAATTTGAATCAATTTAACGTAAATCGTATTAGTGCAAATTTAAGCCTTTTACACTAAACTAAGCAAATAACCATACTATTTTTTGAACAAGTTTGCAATGTGGCAAAGGTTTTCAAGCGATTTAGCACCACTATTGACTAGTCCAAAAGTAATGGCTGTACCTGATCTATTTTTAGCCCTGTGTAACTGCAAAATTCTTCAACACTAATGAACTGGTGTTCTTGTTTGCTGAAAGCTTCTTTAATCTTTTGCAGTAACATTCGGCTATATCGTTCAGACTTACCAGTAATACGCTGCACATCTTTTGGGTAAACACAAAGCCTTACTGTTTCTATTTTCATACACTATCTATGCCTTTGCTATGCTTATGCTATAACGGAAATATTGACTTAGCAAATATAATCATCTACTAAAATAGTTAGTTACAGCAATAAATACGGATTTCGGCAATAAGTGTTTATAACGGAAGTGGGTTGCTTTTTGAATACACAAAGCGTTTCAGCTTTGGGTTATGAAACACATACACACATTGATTTTGATAGCTGCCATTTGCTTTACTGCAAATGCACAACTGATAGTAAAAGTAATTGACGGCGATACCTACAAAGTATTGCTAAATGGCAAGTTGCAAAGCGTTCGTTTGATGAACGTGGATGCACCAGAACTGGACCAATATTTTGGTAAAGCTGCCAGGGATAGTGTTGCCAAATTGATAAAAGGCTCTGTGATAGCATTAGAGCTGCATAGCAGCGATATTTATGGCAGAACACTAGTAACTGCTACCTGCAAAGGAATGAGCCTTGATAGCCTCTTAATTGCTAAAGGATGGGGTTGGTTTTATACTTCTTACTCAAAAAATCTTGATTTAAAATATTACGAAGCTGCAGCAAAACTGAAAGGCTTGGGCTTGTGGCGGTGTGAACACAATGTTCCACCGTGGATATGGCGAAAGCTGAATAAGCGTAATAAAAGGCTTTATGAAGTGTGCCAATAAACATTTCGATTTATTGATTTTAAATTTTATTGAAAATGGCAAGGCAAAAAGGGATTATGAAGTTGGAAGGTACTATTGGTGATATTACCTTTTACAAAAGCCAAGATGGCTATTTGGCCAGAGGCAAAGGTGGTGTTGATGGAAACCGAATTGCTAACGACCCTAAGTTTCAAAGGACACGTGAAAATGGAAGTGAGTTTGGTA
This sequence comes from Parasediminibacterium sp. HNIBRBA5674, assembly GCF_056745525.1. Classification (NCBI taxonomy): domain Bacteria; kingdom Pseudomonadati; phylum Bacteroidota; class Chitinophagia; order Chitinophagales; family Chitinophagaceae; genus Parasediminibacterium; species Parasediminibacterium sp. HNIBRBA5674. The sequence goes on from NZ_JBQWIE010000002.1 coordinate 18,661, forward strand.
ATGCCGGCAAAGCAGGTAAAGTTTTGCGTAATGCGTTGAGAGCATTGCTGCAAAACGCAAGCGATAACCGAATGGTTAGCCGATTGACACAAAAAATGGTGGTGCTACAAGCCGACCCGACCAGTACAAGAGGGCAAAGGAATGTGATTGATGGGGAAGCTGAATTGCTTGAGGGTTTTGATTTTAATGGAAATGCCCAATTAAGCAACACTTTGTATGCACCTTATACACCAACGATTGACAGGGTTGCAGGAACATTGCAAATAAGTGTACCAAGCTACATACCTACAACTATGGTTGCTGCACCTGGTGGCACAACCCATTACAAAATTGTTTCGGCTGGTGCTGAGATTGATTTTGAAAATGAAACTTTCATCGTTGATTCTAAACAAAGTGCTTTATTGGCTTGGGATGGAACGGCAACTGCTGTGCTGAACCTTAGTAATGCTGTGACTGCCAACAGCACACATCCTTTGTTTATAGCATTGGGGATTGAGTTTTTCCAAGATGTTAATGGTGTGAAATATCCATTGAAAAATGGGGCGTATAATGCCTTAACCATCGTGAAAGTTGATGGTGTGTAAACCCCAAACCCCTAAAGGGGCTTAAAAAGTAAAACAAACAAAATGGAACTGGAATTATTAAGAACATATTATACCAATGGAACGAATGGTAATCTATTAATCAATGGTGTTGGCTTGTGCCATACCATAGAATTGCCTTGGAAAAATAACGAACATCAGATATCGTGTATTCCTGAAGGAAGGTATGAATTAGTAAAGCGATACAGCCCAAAGTTTAAATGGCATTTATGGCTGCAAAATGTGCCCAATAGGGACTTGATTTTGATACACCCTTATAACAATGCTATGAGAGAAGCAAAGGGCTGTATTGCACCAGTAACCACTATTACAGGCGAAGGCAAAGGCGATAAAAGCAGAGTAGTATTTGAGAAGTTGAGAGCCTTTGTCTTTCCTGTTTTAGAACGAGGTGAAAAAGTATTTCTTAATATTAAAAAACAAGCTTAATGAAACAAATAATTGAAAGGGCGAAAGCCCCTACTCCAAAGTTCTTTAAGAAGCTGCGAAATATTGGTTTGACACTTGCAGCTATCAGCACAGCTATTATTACAGCACCAATAGCTTTACCAGCTTCAATTGTAACTGCTGCTGGGTATGTGGCTGTGGCAAGTGGTGTAATAAGTGCAGTAAGCCAAATAACAACAACCGATGGAAAGTAACATAGGAACAAAAGCTGGAACTGTTGGCGGTACTTTGCTTACTATATTTTACAACATAAGAAGTGAGGATATTGTGAAAACAATAGTATTAGCTGGTGTAGGTGCTGTGGTGAGTTTTGTTGTATCGTTGTTGTTGAAAAGTACTTTAAGATATTTTAAAAAATAATTTCTGTAAAGTTGTGGTGACCTAAGCAGAAAAGTAAAGCCCCAGAAATGGGGCTTTTTTTATTGCAGCAAAGCCCTAAAAAGGCAATGCTGACAACTGACGGCGACCAGATGGATAAACGAAAACGAACCAACCAATGGAAGCCAAATGAAAGGCACGAACCCCAAAAGCTGGACGATAGACAACTGGCAACCTGCACAAATGACGACTGAACGCCAAAGGTGGCAAAGCTGGAATTGGAAAATTGCAGTAGCTGAGAGGGCAAACTGCCAAACGGTAACGACTGATGATGCGAAGCTGTTTTTGCATAACTAAATTTTTTATAAGCATCCATCAGCGAAGGCAGATAACGACACCAAAAGGAAACGGAATAAATGATGGATTTGCGTGTTGGCTCCTGTGTTTATGCCGTAGTCTTTTGGTGGCGTTTGTTGGCTCTGTGTGTCGGGCTGCCGTAGCTATTTTTGCTGTATAAAAATGTTATGCAAAGGCACTACCGCCTTCCAGTAGCCCTTTGGAATATTGCCCTTTTTGCATCCATTATGAGCAGCAGATTTTGCTTGTAGTTTTTTTCAAGTGCTTCAAGCTGTTGCAGGGCTTTTAAATTTTTGTTATACTGCTCTTTTTCTGCAAAAGCTGTTGCAGCTTGTACTTTTATGAATGCTTTAAATTCATCAATGCGAATGAAAGGAATAACTGAACCAGTGTGTAAATGATGAAACTTTTTAGACTGCCACAAACCCCAACACAACCAAAATAAAAACTCTTTTTCTTCATCATTTTTAACAGTGACTACAAAGCAATTTGGGCAAGGTTTTTCAAGTGGCTTGCCACTATTCAAACCTTTAGACAAAACATAAAATTGAGTGCTTAAAACTTCATTTGTGCTTATTGAATTGTAGCAACTGATTGAGAATGTAAACATAAAAACTACCACTGATTTTTACTAATGGCAGAAAACCACTATTGACCAGCGATAGGCAACCCAAATGCAGCGTGGGCAGGGAAGGCAAGGTTTTTTGCAAGAAAAATACTACCTGTTGCTTGCCAAATTTGCGAAGCCTTGGCAAGCTAAAAACAGGGGAAGATTTTTTTGCAAAAACCGATAGGCAAGTGAAGTGAAACGTAACGCAGACCTTGCCGACTAAAGAGGGCATAATTTTGCCTATTGCTGGACAATAGATGAAAACGACAACTTTCATTTTCTTGCTTCAAAAAAATAACTCTGCCCCACTGAAAGTGGGGCAGAAAAAGAAAAAACAAGTTAATTTCTTGCAGCGTTAGATTGGGTTAAAAACTACAGGAAAAAAAGCAACTGCATTGATGTAGCATAGCAAGAAAGCAAGTGCCTGACTGAATGAAATGAGCAATAGTAAAGGGATTGAAGTGGATGGTGGATTTGGAATGAAGCATAGCTGTATTTAGTAAATTGGCGTTAGCCTACTAAATACAAAGCAGCCGAGCAATGACAAATACCCAGACACAAAAACAAAGCAAAGCTTGTGAAATGGAATGAGGAAAGGCTGTTGCTTGTGGGTGTGGTGCAATGGGCTGAAATGAATGCAACTGAAATGAGTGGAAGGAAGTGTAGTGAATGTAACAAAGTGAAATGAACGAAACGCTGTAACGTAATGGAAGTGTAATGAATAAAGCTGATTGCATCACAAGGCTTGAAGCACAGCTGCTTTATTTACCTGACCGCTGAAAAATGGGTTGGGTGGGTGCGTTGGGTTTACTCAATGGGTTGGGTGAGATTGGCAAAGAAAAAAACGGCTGCCCCGATTGTTTCGGGGCTTGTGTTGGCTACTTAACATAAAGTGATTATGTGATTTTTTGATTGCCGTGCATACTTGATGAGCTACGCCAAAAAATTGCATAATGGCACTTTATGTTTAAGTATGCTTCTGACAATTTTTGTACTGCAATAAAGGAATGGTGGTGGTTGGAATGACTGTCTTTTTTATTGCTATGCTTTGTGTTTATGGCTTGGCTGTTTGATATGTAACGAAGTGGAATAACAAAGTGCCAAATAGCATAGGTGCATAGCCATAAAAAGTATTGCAGTTAAAAATTGGCAGCAACACAAAATGCAGTAACGATAAGGCTTGTAGCTTAGGACTGCATAAGCCGTTTTTTTCTTGAAGCTTTGATGGGTGGGTATAACTCGTGGCATCGCCACACCGCTTCTGAAGAAGTATAGCTAAAAGTATTGGCTGCGACCTAAGAAGCAGCGAATACTGTGTGAGCCAAAGGTTGCCTATTGCATAGCTACTGTGGTTAGGAAGGCTACCTGTGGTGATGGCTTGTATTTTGGCTTAGTGATAGAAACGTTATCCTTTTTGGAACAAAAAGATTTAAGTGGATAGCCCGACCTGAAAGGGAAGCCCAAAGAAAATTACTTTCTACCCACCATCTACCCACATTTTGCTATAGCAAATGCTATGAAAAATGGTATAGCAAATACTATTGCAATTGCTACTACAAAAGCGTTTCACAGAATTGTGATGCAAGAATGTGTATCAAAAATGTGTAACAAAATTCGTGTAAGTTCTACCCACCACCTACCCACCAAGGTGTCTTTTATGAATGATTTTCCAAGAGCCGCTTCTATCACTTCCTTCTCTTTCCAAGATGCCTAATTCTTTTAGCTTGTCAATGTTTTTATCTATTGCAGTTTTACCAATACCTACCAATGAAGCCAACTGACTTTTTGTGATTTTGCTATTTCGATGTATTTCCCAAATAATTTGAGACTGGCTGCTGTTTAAGTGTGTTTGCCAATATGCTTCAACTAATGATTCAAAACTGATAGGACGAGAGAATGTAACAGAAAATATTCCATCTAAATTAAAAGTTGGTTCTTCCAAATTAGCCTCTGCCATTGAGTTTTTAATTCGATTAATGCCAGAGCCTATTTGCTCTACTAAGTTAAGCCTTTGGAATAAGCCAAAGATTAAAGGATTACGAGATAAACTACGTTTTCCAAATTGTGTTTTTGGGATGCTATTTACTAATCCGCCAGGATTGCTTATTTCAATTCTATCTTCAAAAATTTCGATGGCTATTCTTGCACCACGTTCGTAATAATCTCTGTGTACTAAAGCATTTACCAATGTTTCTTTTAAAGCAACGTCTGGTATTTCCCAAACCTCTTTTCTTGGACCTGCATTATTAATTATATACTCAACATTCATTTTTGAGTATATGTATTTCAATGCTTCGTTGTATTGATTAATGAGATTGCCACCAAAGATTTTATCATCAATAATGTGTGTTTTATCAATGCTTTTAAACAATGTACAACGTGTGGTTGCCCATTCAAAGTGCTTTTGTGGATTTATTGAAAAGAACAATGCCGCAGCATTTTTGATACCATTATTTTCTGTAAACAGCTTTAAGTTTTGAAGTATAGTATCCTGATCTAAATTATTTGAAATATTAGCTGCCTGTAGGAATTCTTTAAAGTATGTTTTATTGAAGTCTTTTTTGAAGTTGAAACTTTTACACTCTGCTTCATCAAAGAAAATTCTATCTGCCTGCTGAAAGAAATCTCTCATTCTTTGAACAGAAGTTATTTTTTCTGAATTAGGGCCATTACGAATAATTATTGCTCCCGAAACAGTATATGGCTTTTGATTGCCTGATTGACACTCGATGCAAATAATTGTTTTGTTGCCTACCTCAATTTCAGAAATATCAACTGGAAAACTTGGCTCAATTGTGTTAAGAATATTTTGTAGTCTTGACCTATTTGTATTATCCATTTTTGCACCAATAATGTTTCCTTTATCATCAACACCAATTAATAAAGTGCCACCTGCAGCATTGGCAAAGGCACATATTTCCTCTGCTAATTCGCTTGCTTTGGATGGCACAGACTGCTTGAATTCTAAATTATAGCCTTCCCCTTGGGTTATTAATGATTGTATTTGTTGAGGTGTCATTGAGTTAAATCATTTCTGTTTTTTGAAGTCTTGAAGATATTTTTTCAATTTCAATTTCTTCAAAATCTTGTTCAAACTTTTGTTTAACATCTACGTCTTTTATTTTTAGAGCTGCTGATATGTATTTTAATTTTCTTTTTGTATTTTCAATTAAATCGCTCCATCTAATAACCCAAACTTCAATATTGTTATTATTATTTGCCCAATAGAAATAAGGATTTTTTTTGTCTTTGGAAGTGCCTTTTATCTCACTTTTTGTTTGGTCGGTAAAATCACTGCCTACCAAGAGGACTTTATAAAAAAGGTTTTTTGAAAACTCACCTTTTTTCTCTATTTGATAAGCATAATCCTTTGCTTGTTGCAACTCTTTTTTACTTAGATTAACCTTAGGTGCTTTTAGTTCAACAATTAATATTTCTCTTGAATCTTCATCTATAATTTTTTCACTATAAAGAAACAAGTCTGTTATTGATTTTAGTTTTTTCTCTGGTAGCTCAATTAAATTTTCTTTATCTTTTGATGCAACAAAAGGCAAGAATTCATCTCTAAGTTTTAGTAAATTATTTTCTAAGTTTTTATCTGAAAGTAACTTTGTTGAATCACTATACTGTTCCCCAAATACCCAGAGCATTTTTTCTAATACCTTGTGTAGCTGTTTTCTTTCTAATATGCAATTTGCAATATCACCGTAAACAATTTTTTCTAAAAACTCTAAATCATTTTGTTTAGTAGCAACTTTTTCAGAGAACTCAATAACATCTTCTAGTTCTGCTTTCTCAAGTAGGTCATTGAATTTTACTATAAATTTCTTATCCAATTTTAAAATGCTAGAGAGTATGTTTTTGAAACTACCGCTAGCGATTGATTTATCAATTAATGGATATACAATTTCACGTAATGAACTTTGTTCGTTTAAAATGTGGTATTTTTCTTCGACTAGGTATGCAAGCTTATCAAATATTATCACCTTAGAGTTTGACGTAGCTGAACCTGATTTGTAAGGATAGTAATCGTCATTTCTAAGATTTGTTTTGAAGTTATCAAACTCTTTGTTTTTTTCACGAAAGAAATTATTAAGATGATCTTTTATGAAGGATCTAATATGCTTTCCATTTTCATCTAGGTCGCCAAAGTCAAAATTCCTAAGCATATCCGTAGTGAATAATTCAGCATCAACATATACAAACCAAGTGCCTATTTTAGGGCTAAGCCACTGTGCATCGAATTCAAAACTTGCAGCAACTGTGTTTATACCTGCATTACCAACGGTAAGAAAAACTTTTATTGTAGGGACAGATGACTTAATGTTTAAGTAAGTAAAATATATATCGTGCAAATCCCCCTTTTTGTCAATGTATGTAGTTTTGGGTTTGTAAGGATTACCAACAACAAAGTCTGTTGGGTTTAAGTATGAACCGTTAACAAAAAAATTTACATCTTTATTGAAAATCTTTACTGGATATCTTACAAAAATCGCATCCATTATTTTATCAACAAGTAAATTTTCGTCTAATTTCTTTTTCTTATCGTTATCAGTTCTTGGGGAAGTGTAAAGGTTATTTATTGTTACTTGGTAATAGGTATTTTGCTTTCCAATTAAAACTTCATCTGTTGTATTTATTGGTATTTTAGATATGTCTTTATGTGATTTAAAAAAGTCTTCGGTTATAGATAAAGATGTTTTAGTGTAAAGTTTGCTTGTTTCATCGTAACCTACAGTTTCTATTGTTGCTGATGAACCAATTTGAAGTGCTGAAAATCGTCCAATTCCTTTACCACCATTTTTTGCATCTGTGCCAATGTGTAAAATTTTATAAGAAAACTCTGATTCACAAACTCCAATGCCATCGTCTTTTATTATAATTTTTTTGACTAAAGTTGGTGTTAATTCATCTTCACTTGCTTGGTCTATTGTTATATAAATATTCTTCGATTTTGCTTGAAGTGAGTTATTCATTAATTCACAGAAAGCAATAAATGTATTACTGTACTGTGCAAACAAGTCGTTAATAACCCTTGAGTGTGTGATAAATGCTCTTTCCATAACTTCGTAAAAGTAGTGTAGAAATATATATAGATACAGATTTTACTAAAAATATTGGTATTATTTTCTTTTATCTTCACTATTTTTATCGAAGGCAATAAGATTAAACATTTCTCTAAGTCTGCTTCTTATTCTGTTGCCATATATTTCTTCTATTTCACTGGCTGAAAGGTTGGTTGTTAGATGTGTAAGCAAGTTTTTTGAAACAAATAAATCGTACCGAGTTAATAGTATTTCTGCCATTACGTTACACTCATTGCCGTAGTATTTTAAGCTGCTTTCTGTACCTAAATCATCGAAACAAAATGTACGAGGTGTATAATCGTACAAACTGCCTTTACTGTATTTGTGAATAATTGAAAAGCCATCTTGAATGAATTCAAAACTAATGTCTCTACAAGGTTTAGTGATGAATTTTTGATTCTCTTTTTGAATAAAAAATCTCATCAAATTTATGAGTGTTGTTTTGCCACATCCTACTGGGCCTGTTAATAAAACGCCTTTGTTTAAATCAATATTTAGCTGGTGGGCTGCTAACTCGTCTTGCAGAAAGTAGCAAAGCAATAAGTAGATTGCTGGTTTATCTTCTTGGTGTAATTGAAATTTATTGCCGTGCACTTCATTGCCTTTTTGTTGCAGCCATTGCCAAGCTTCTTCGTAATTGTATTTAACACTTATTTTTTGGAATTACATAAGCCTTTTAAAAATGTACAGATCCTTCGTGCCTCAGGATGACAATTACAATGGTTCGTTATAGTTTTTATTTTGTTTGGTGTGTAGGTTTTTGGCTTTCTTAACTACCCCTTGCCCCTTCAAGGAAGGGGAATTAAATTTTTGTGCGTTTATCATCCAGTTTTTTGCAGAAGCTTTCCAGTCTTTCATTTTTGTTCTGCCACCAACAAGCCAGCCATTACTTTGAAAATAGTTGAAGAATTTTTCTGCTTCAATGGCAGGGAATTTTTGCGAAGCAAAATATTCCTGGACTTGCTGAATGGTTGGGGCAGTTCCTTCGCTATCGCTCAGGATGACATTCTTTTTCTTTTGACGCAACTTTTCTTTTTCTTCCGAGCCGTTCAAATTTTGAACTGCTATTTTTTTTGGTTGCTTACCCAAGTTTATACTGTTTTGTTTATTACGTTTAGATATGTTTATATAAGGCTCTTGTGCTTGTTCAAGACTTGTTTCGATTTTAGTATGGTGTGCTACTACTGCTTGTTCATTACTTGTCTGTGAATTGAACAAGTTAGGCGGCTCACTCTTTTCTATCTCACCAGTTTGAAAATTGAACAAGTAAACAAGGCTTCCTTTGAATGGATTATATGAGGGTTTGTATTTAAGGTATTGCCAATCGTTGAGTTCTTTCATACACTTGTGGTAGGTGGCTTTTGCACTGATTTTACTTACTTTCATTAACTCGTTTCGTGAAATGCTTATTGGGTTTTGAAAGCGATTTGCATTCCAAAATTGAAACAAGGAAACATACATACTAACGTGTGTAGGATTCAACCTTTCATCTGTAGAAACTTTATCGAAAAAACCTGCAAGGTGCTTGATATAGTTCATGGAATTATGGTTTAAAGTTTAATGTTAGTGCATTGTTGTTCTTCCGTTGTTGTGCTGGTGTTGCTTTGTTGTTGTTCTGGTCTAACATCGCTTCAATATCTTCATAGTTGTAGTAGATGATTGAGCCAATTTTAGTAAATGACAATGAGCCGTTGATGCGAAGGTTTTGCAAAGTGCCAGGTGAAATTTTTAGTAGCTTTCTCACTTCGCTACTTTTGAGCCATTGCTTTTGTTTGGCTGGTTTGGTGTGGATGATGTTTTTTAAATCATCGAGTAATTGAAAGCGGAATGCTTGTAAATCTTCTTTTGTAATAATTTCTATTGCCATACTTTTAAAATTTAGTATGGTGCAAAAAGATAAGAAATGAGTGGATTGATTTCCCAACCTTACCCCACGTTGGGAAAAATATTTTTATTGAAAACTGCTATCTATTTTTTGTGTTAAGGCAAAGGATAGTTTGTTTAAAAAACGGGCTGATTGGTGGTGGTTTTTTATGTCTTGAAATGTGCGGCGATAATCTGCAATGTTGGTATTAAAGACCGCTTCGAGGATTTCTACAATTGCTTTGATGGTAGCTTTACCATCGTTAAGACAGCCTTTTGCATGGATGGCATAAATGATTTCTACTAGGCCAGCTTGGGAATCTGTCCATTTAAGGTTGGTACTAATTGGTACGGGCTTTTGCGGTGCTGCATCTACTGCGATGGCTATTATTTTGCGTTTTTCTTTGAGATATTCTTGTAGCATTTCGGCTGCATGAACTGCTGCCATGAGGTCTTTATTAAGATGGGATTTGGTGAAATATACATGGTCTAGATGGTTTTGGTTGCATCTAGCATATATGAAGGCATCCCGATTTTTTCTGTAGAAGTTGGAAAGGCTAATTTGTTCTTTTTTGAGGTAGGCTTTTACTTGCTTTTTTGTACCAATAGGAAAGTATTGTTCGATACGTATGATATTTTGGAAGTAGATAATGTACCTTAATATTTGAGGTTTATAGATTTTAAAATATTCAATTTCTGCATCTTGCGATTTGAATGGTTTGGATTCGATGTTATTTTCTATTTTCTGAATTAGAGCTGATACTATTGTTAGCTTTTCTATTGTTTTCTGTAAAAATGATTTATCGCTTAGATCTATTTTTAAAAATGCCGTACTTGCTTCACGTATTGTAGCTTCAATAAATTGTTGCATGGTTTAATAGGATAGTAATTTAAGTGTGCGTATTATATATACAAAAAGAGGGTATAGAAATACCCCCTTTGTAAATGCGAAAAACTAAACTTGCTTATGATGAAAAAAGGGTTATTGCGAAATATATGGTTCGAAGCTTTTTGTGATTTGTACCTTACCATTCACTGTTTCAGCTACTAGTACAAAATAGCTATCGCCACCCGGTAATACCCTAATAATGATATGACCAAACATACTTTTATACCCTTGTGTGAACCAAAAGCCTAATGTATGCTTGGTAACTTCTTGAATATTGGTGGCAAAAACATTTTTTTCGCCAGCATACAAATGGTTTGATAATAGTCTATGCATTACTTCCTGCCCAGGATGATCGCTGCACCAAGTTTGTTCTACAACTACATTTGGCTGAAGGCTTCTCAAAAAGTTTTCATTAGTACCATCTCTATTGCCATGATGGTTTAGGGTAGTTACTTCAACTCTTCCTACCGCTTTGGCCATTGGTGTTTCCACATCAAACCAAGAAGGTAAGCCATAGCCTTGCAAGCCTGTATTATCGCCTCCTGTAAAATAATCGAACTTGCCGTATGATAATTTAATGGCAAGGCTTAACGGATTTTCGTTGAACTTCTTTTTAGCATCTAATACACTGTCTGCCGTGAAATAATCAAAGGTATTGTTACCATTGCCAGTCCAAATAGTACCATTGGCTTTTACGCCTCTTACCGTAAAAGACGGAAACTTTGTAGGTACTTTTTTAAGTACAATTTGATTGGTAGCACCTACTTGCAAGGATGCTGCTTGCAAACCATTTTTTTCCTTTTGGTAGGCAATAAACCGTTGAAGGTTTAAGAAATTACTTGGTTCGGCTTTGTAGGCTTGCAGTAAATCAGTCGGGTAATTGTTGTTAGGATAGTTCCTATCAATCCACATCTTTATTGGTAAAATATCTCCAACTTCTGTATAACCAGATAGTTTATAAGCACCATTTGCAGCGGTTTTGGTTTTGTTAGTAACTACGCCAAAATGATCGCCATGAAAATGGGTAAGCAAAGCGTAATCAATAACAGGCTTTTGTATGGTTGGAAGTACTTGCCTTATGTAATCTACTATCCATTGCCCTGCTGTTTTAGAATTGTTGGGATATGCTGGCGTAACTGTTAATGGCTGGCTTTTACTTGAAAGGGAATCGTCAATATCACCAGCATCTACCATCATAGTAGTACCATCTGGCAGCACCATAAATGTGCAAACGCCTCGACCTGTATTGATGTGATGAATATCCAAATAACCTTCCTTCCAAACGATAGAAGTAGTATCTTCTTTACTTTGGGCACATAAGAAAAAAGGAATCATCAACCAGAAAAATAATATTGACTTAAACATACTAAGTTCTTTAATTGTGAAGTTTTCTTTTTCTCAAGTAATCCAAAAGACCTTCTGGATTATCCGACATTATTGCATTTGCACCACTTTTAATTAACCAGCCATAAGCGTTTTCTGACCCCTGCATAGCTGCCATTTCATCGCTATGACCAGCACATAAATCATCCCAAAGAGCAATTGCCAAAACTGAAATGCCATTTCTATTCATTTCTGAGATTTTGCTAAAAACAGGCGAAGCCGTGCTATTGAAAATCATTTCATATACCATCGGATGTAAATTGTAGTTATAATCTGCAATATAGTTTGGGATATTTGGTAAACTATGCCATACTTTAGGCATGTAAATAATTGAATCCATCAATTTGCCATATTTTTTTCGCATAACCTGTACCGAATCGTTTCCCTTAAAAATTGCATGGTCTATGGTGCCCGTTTTTCTCAAAACTTCAAAACATTCCTTTACAGTCTTATCCTCTGTTTTGTCTAGGTTAATCATTATTTTCCCTTTTGCAGCAAGCATCGCCTCCTCTAAGGTGGGCACTTGTTGCCAGCTCCACTGAACACCAACCGCATTTGTCAATTTCAACTTCTTTATTTCTGAAAGGGTTAAATCACTTACTTTCCCTTTTCCATTTGTAGTTCTGTCAACAGTATAATCATGCATCAGCACTAATTGACTATCTTTTGTCATACGTACATCAATTTCAACAACATCTACGCCTATATCTATGGCATGCTTTATAGCAAGTACTGAGTTTTCTGGCGCATTATGCCAAGCACCTCTGTGGGCAACTGCAAGTACATAATCCCTTGAGGGGTGCTTTAGTTTGTAAAGTATCTGCTTTTGTCTTGAGACTACAGATGTTTTGGTTTTTGAGTTTTGTGCAAGTAAAGAAGAAGATATAAAAAGTATAAGTATGGAAAACATCGTTCCTTTCATATTATTACTGATTGAAAAATTTTTAAAGAAGGAAAACAAACAGACTAATTTTATATACTCTATCTGTTTTCCTTTTATCTATTTAATACTGTACAACTATATTTTTAATTGTAACCTGGGTTTTGTTTAATAGAAGGATCAGTATCAATTTGCCCTTGTGGTATTGGCATTAATAAATGGTGGGCATCTATTGTAATTAAAATATTGTTAGCTGTGAACCAAGCGTTCATGACGCTCACTGCATTACCTGTACGCAATAAATCAAACCAACGATGACCTTCACCAACTAGCTCAAAGCGTCTTTCTAATTCTATTGCGGCTCTAATATCTACTTGTGTAGTAGCAGTAGTTGCCGTTAAACCTGCTCTTGTTCTAATTTGGTTTAAATAGCTTGTAGCCGGCGTAGTATTATTTAATTCATTTTCTGCTTCTGCTAACATTAACAATACATCCGCATACCTCAACACAACAATGTCACTAGCACCATCGGTGATTAAAGTAGGTTTTGTCAATTTGTTGCTATAAGGTGCACCTGTAGAAGCTAAAGCTACATAAGCACCTTTTCTAAGGTCGTTACTAGCATATAGATTGTATAAACTTTTGGTTGGCAGGTTATGCCCTTTAGCACCGCTAACTGTAGCTGACGGGCTGAACTGTTGGTACATGATACTACCTTCTGTATTGCCATTTACACCAGCCGCAAACTGAACAGCAAAAATGATTTCCTTATTGTTTTCGTTGGTAATAGCAAAAACCAATGATGGGTTTGCCATTAATGTATGAACTGCAGAACTAACTACTAAGTCTAACTGTGTTTTAGCATTAGCGTAATCTTTTAGGGTTAAATATACTTTACCCAATAATGCTTGTGCTGCCGTTTTAATAACCTTGCCAGGCTGTGTTGTAGAAGCTGGTAAAACTGTAATGGCTTCTGTTAAATCTTTTTTTATTTGGTCATACACTTTTGTTGAAGCAGTTCTTCCTTGACCGAAATAGGCATTCGGGTCGGTAGTTTCAGTTAATGCCAATGGCACATCGCCAAAAGTTCTAACCAAGTTAAAGTACAATAAAGCCCGAATAAACTTCATTTCGCCAATACGAGCATTTTTTGTGGTAGTTGATTGATACGTAATATTATCAATTCTACCCAAAACAACATTGGCTTTTTGTATGCACTTGTAACTATCTCGCCAGTTTTGTGCCAATAAATCATTTACTGGAACGGTTTTAAACTGATCTAAATCTCCATAAACTGCTGCATCATTGGCTGGTACTTCATCAAATGTATTATCAGATGATATTTCGCCAATTGCTGGCATATACAAACCATATAAACCATTGAATTGCAAATTGGCATATACTGCATTTACGTATTCTTCCACTTCTGTTTCATTTTTTAAAAAAACTGAAAGGTCTTTAGATGTAATGGGGTCTTGGTTTAACTCTTTAGTACAAGAGCCTAATATTAGAGAACTAATAAGTAGTGTATAAAGAATATTCTTTTTCATGTTTTATCTTTTTACTGATTTAAAAATTTAAGCTAATGCCAAGTGTGAAAGACCTTGCAACAGGATAGTTGGCACTAGATTGGCCATTTGTTAATACGCTTTCGGTAGTAGCATCTGGGTTATAACCTTTAAAATCTGTTATTGTAAAAAGGTTATTAGCTGCTACATAAAATCTTGCTGATGATAATTTTAAATGTCTAATAACATCTATAGGTAAATTGTAACCTAATTGTAAAACCCTAAGTCTTATATAGTCTGCATTTTTATAGAATAGTGTTGATGCCCTTACCGACCTTCTAGCTGCTGAGAAATTACCATAGTTTGGCTGACCTAAAGTACCATTAGGATTATCAACTGGGTGGTAGCGGTTATCGAAATAATATTTGTTAGGGACAGAAAAGCCTTCACCTGCCTCATCAAGGGTAGATAAGCCACGGTCGTATATTTTTCTACCAGCAACACCATTAAACGAAAGGCTTACATCGAAATTTTTATAAGAAAAATTGTTTGTAAATCCGTAGGTTAACTTAGGGCTGTAAGTGCCGCAGGCAATCATGTCTTTTGCGTCAATAATGCCATTTTTATCTACATCCTCAACAATATAGTCACCTACTAAAGTACCCGCTAAACGAGGGGTGGCATTTAGCGTTGCTTGGTCTTTAAAAATGCCAATTACATTATAACCATATAATTCTGCCACTGAACCGCCCACTTTTGTATAAAAATTACTTTCATTGCCAGATATAATCTGCGTTTGACCAGGTGCAAGTGCCTGCACTTCATTTTTATTGGTAGCTATATTGGCATTAAAGTTCCAATTTATTTTACCAAGTTTTAAAGCGGTACTTGATACCTCTAACTCAAAACCAGTGTTTTTAACTTTTCCAATATTTTGGGTAGATGAGCTAAAACCCGATTGCTCTGGTACTGGTACATTTAACAACAAATCGTTAGTGGTAGTAGTGTAATAATCTGCTGCGATATTGATTTTGTTGAATAAACTTACATCCAATCCAATATTGGTAGACGTTTTTGTTTCCCATGATAAACTAGGGTTTGGTGTTGTGGTTGCAGCAAAGCCTGATGCCAAATTACTTCCATATACATAATTGTAGTTTGCCCCACCTGAAACTAAGGAACGAGAACCATAAGAACCTATTTGGTTATTACCAGCCTTGCCCCAACTTGCCCTTAGTTTAGCGAAAGCAATCGCATTTATTTTAGGGAAAAAGCTTTCCTTACTCAACACCCATCCTGCTGTAACAGAAGGAAAATTGCCCCATTTTGTATCATTGCCAAAACGTGATGAGCCATCACGACGAGCTGTTAATGATAATAGATATTTACTTGCAAAAGCATATTGAATACGAGATAAATAAGAAATCTGAGTCCATCTGTATTTTGAAGTAGTGGCAACAAAAGCACTTGCACCAGCAATATTGGTTGTGTTGTTGTCAGGTATGCCCGAACCTGTAACTACGGTAGTGCTGCCAAATTCTTTTTGAAATGTGTAACCAGCCAAAACATTAATATCATGTTTGCCAATTTTTTTGCTATAAGTCAGGGTATTCTCACTTAAATAGTTGTTGGTAATGCCATTTGTTTCAGTTGCAGCAGCAGGCTTTGGGGCTGCTGTTCTGTAAGCACCTAAATCTGATGGGTTATAAAAATCGTAATAATAATTTGTAAAATCTCCACCAAGCATTGTTTTAAACTTAAGACCTTTCAGAATATTGTAGCTTAAATAGGTATTACCAAATAGCCTAAAATTGTTTCTTGCATTTTTTATTTTTTTTGCAGCAGCTACTGGGTTTTCGCCTAAAGCACCATCTTCTGGTGTATTTGCTACTATTTCTTGGCTTATTGCTAATGAACCATCTGCATTGTAAGGGCTAAAAAATGGATACATGATTGTAGCCATACCAATTGGGTCAGTATTGTTATTGGCATCATTTGCAAAATAGTTCTGTAAACTATAAGACGGGTTTAGGCTTACACCAAATTCAGCTTTGTCTGATAGCTTTGAATCAATTTTAATAGTACCACTGAATCTTTGATAATCATTTTCTATTACCAAGCCTTTTTGCTTAAAATAATTAGCCGATACATAATAATTTGTTTTGGCAGTACCCCCTGAGAAAGCCAAGTTGTAGCCTGTCATAGGTGCTTGTCTGTAAATTTCATTTAACCAAGAAGTGTTAGTAAGCCCTGGTTGCTTGTCTAAATAGGGTTGTAAATAATTTAAACGTAGTTCACGTAGAGATGCCCCTTTTAAAACACGTGTAGCCCTATCGTCTGTTATGGCTCTATTCGTAGGGTCTTTAGAAACATAAGCCCAATCTCTTGCCTCAGTAAGATATAGAGCAGTTTCATACGCATCAGCATATTTTACATTGTCTGCCCTTTGTTGAAAACCCGTATAGAAATCAAAAGCTACTTTTAAAGCTTCCGATTTTCCTTTTTTTGTAGTAATTAAAATAACACCATTAGCAGCTCTAGAACCATAAATAGCGGCAGAGGCCGGATCTTTTAAAATGTCAATTGTTTCAATATCCTGTGGGTTTATTGAATTTAATGAAGACCCTTCTGATAAAGGAAATCCATCTACAACTACCAATGGGTTTCTGCCAGCGGTCAATGTACCGATGCCTCTAATAACAATTTGTGGGTCTGTACCAGGCTGTGCTGATGAGCTATTAATAACCACACCTGCTGCTTTACCTACTAATTGTGAAGCGAATCCACTGGCAACATACTTATTTAAATCCTCAGACTTAACAGATGAAGTAGAGCCCGTTACATAACGTTTACTTTGGCTACCATAACCCACTACCACTACTTGATCAAGTGTAGAAGTTGTTTGTTTTAACCTCACCAATAATGAGTTTTCATTACCTTCTTTTACTTTAAAAGCATATACATATCCAGCTTCGTAACCAACATAGCTAAAAGTAAAATTGTAGGTACTGCCTACTTGTAAAGTAGTAATAGAGAACACACCTTTTTCGTTGGTAGTGGCAGATATTGCTTTTTTTGTAACAATATTGGTAGCTGTAACAGAAACTCCATTTAAGGGTTCGCTACTTTCGGTTTGCACCAAGCCCTTAATGCTTGCTGTGTTTTGTGCCATGGCTGGTCCAATAGTAAATAGGCTAGTGAGCCATACTAAAGCCAGTGTTAATAACCGTTTTTTTGATTGTTTTTTTTCCATTTGCATGTGTTATTTGTTTTGATGTTTAGACAATAGTTTATCAGTACGCTTTTTAAAGTGCGTTTCACATGTGGTAGCATGTACTTGATTTTTATGTATTTGTTTTATTTTTTTATTTCAAAACCTGTATTGGTTTTTGTGACTGTTAGCCCATTTAGTAAAGCAATATTGTTTAGTATAGTGGCTACTTCTTCATTACTATTAAACTTGCCCGTGAACTTCATATTCGCTAATTCGATAGTGTTGTAAGTAATGGTTATTTTAAACTGTTTTTGTAAACTGGTAAATACTTCTGGCAAGCTTGATTGGTTGAAATTCAACAAACCATCGTGTTCTGCTGCTAAAGATTGTTTTTTTATTTTCTTATCGCTATCTTTTAATTTAAACGTTGAAAACTCGGCAGCATAAGTGGCTTTATTAACTTGTATTTGCTGCCCTGGTAATAAGTATTGGGTATTGAAAGCATAGCTACTAGTAACCGCTTTACTAATCATTACTTTACCCGTAAATAGTTGTATCGTTATATTATTGCTTTGCTTTTCTGCAACAATGGTAAACGAAGTGCCAAGGGCTGTGGTGCTAATTCCATCGGTAGTTACTACAAAAGGTTTGGTTTTATCTTTTGCAACTTTAAAAAATGCGGTACCTACTAAAAACAATTGCCTTTTATTGTTGATAAATGGTTGGTTGTATTGTAAGGTACTTTTAGGGAATAGATTTACAGATGAGCCATCCTGCAAAGCAACCAGCATTGCTTTATTCGTAGTGTTGGTTACCGTTTTTAAAGTATTTACTGAACTATCCGTTTGTACTTGCTGCTGTACCATATTGCTGCCAGCTTTTGATGTGTTGTTATTGTTGATGTATTTTATAGTAGTAAAAAACACCAAGCCGATTATTGAGGCTGCGGCAGCATATTTGAGCCAAGTGAGCCTTATTATTCTAGTTTGTTTTTTTGCTATATCTTCTTCAATACCGGATAATATTTTTTTTGAAGTAGTACTATCTAATTTATTACCAACTTCATCGGTAAGTAGGTTGTGAATACTGATATACTTTTCAAGCTGTTCCGGATAGGTATCGAAATAAGCTTGCACCTGCAACGCTTCTTCTGCGGTACATTGGTTACTAAAAAATTGCTGGATAAGCTGTGCTGAGACTTCTTTCATTAAAAATAGATGACTTATGAATAATTCGAACAACTAAGCAAATACCCCTACGAGTTAACAATTTGTTTATATTGGTAGGGATTATTTATTAATTACTGATAGAATAATGGATAAGGCAGCTACTTGCCTAATCACTTTTAGGGCTTTGGAAATTTGATTTTCTACCGTTCTGGGTGAAATGCACAATTGGGCGGCGATTTCGTTGTAGGAAAGGTTTTCCTCTCTGCTTAATTTGAAAATTTTTTTACAAATAGGTGGCAAGTTTTCTATAGCAGAAGATACTTTGTTGCTTAATTCTTTTTCTATGGCTGGGTCGCTTGTATAAATAGTAGGTGTTTGAGAAACAACCTGATTGATCACTTTTCTTTCCACTGCTTTTTTGCGAAGCGTATCTATTAAAATGCTTCTGGTAATTCTTGCTAATTGAACATCAATAGTAAATTCTTCGGATAATTTTTCCCTGCTTTCCCAAAGCTTTGTAAATGCCTGTTGCACTACTTCTTCTGCAATATCTGAGGATGCTGTACGCTTTAACACAAAGAAATAAAACCGTTCGTGGTATTTGTGATATACCTCGGTAAATACAAATTTATTACCTGTTTTTATTTCTGCAACAATATCCACGGTTAATTGCTAGCTGATGATTTGGTTTTGCAAGATGTTGCATTTTGTGTGGATTTTAAAATTATTAAAGCGTTAAGTAATAAAATTTGAATTGGTTTGATGGGAATTGAATGGGTTTTGGGTTAAAAGTATAGCAAGGAAACATTGATATTTATGTGCCTGTTTTTGAGTTTAGTACGATATTATCAGAATTTGTAAATTTTATACGCAAACTTTTCATATCATCACTCACCTTTCTATCTAAAATTTTAGCATAATGCTGTGTTTGTTTTAAATTGCTATGACCAAGCATTTTACTTACTGTTTCTATAGGAACTCCATTAGATAAAGTAACAGTAGTAGCAAAAGTATGGCGAGCTATGTGGTAAGTCAATTCTTTATTGATACCGCAGATTGCAGAAATTTCCTTTAAATAGGCATTCATTTTTTGATTGCTTAGAACTGGTAATAAGCAACCTTTAACAACACAAGTTGGATGTAGCTTGTACTTATCGATTATGTTTAGTGCAGTTGGCAGCAATGGAATATGAGTACGGGTATCTGTTTTTTGACGGAACGTGAAAATCCATTTTTCGCCATCAATACCAATAGAAATATGAGATGGGGTTAATTTTTGAACATCTATGTATGCTAAACCAGTGTAGCAACTAAATACGAAAATATCCCTAACCTGATTGAGCCTTTCATTTTTAAATTCCTTAGCTGCAAGCCTGTTCAATTCATCTTCTGTAAGATATACCCTGTTAACTTCCCTAACTTTTGATGTGTAATTGATAAAAGGGTCTTTATCTAACCAGCCATTTGCAATACAGGTACGGATTATTTTACCAAAGCTGTTGCGAACATATTTTACTGCTGAATTATTCTGGATATTCCGTACACTGCGTAAGTAAAATTCAAACTCATTGACAAAGCTGTTATCAATGGCTTTGATTTCAATATCTGAAATCTTGTATTTCCATTTTAGAAAATCAATGGTATGCTTTAAAGTGGTTTCGTATCTACGTAAGGTGTTGCGTGTAAATTCGTTGCCTATTAAAGCTTTCATTTTGTGATTGTGGTCCTGGAATATTGGCACCAGCATTAGTTCTCTTTTATCCTTGCCAGTTAGTTTTGCTTTCAAGGTTTCAGCAGTCACTAATTGTTTGTCTTTTAACATTTCATGCTGTGCATCGTACACTTGCTGTTCCAAGGTTTTTAAGTAAGTATTCAGGGCTTTTACTTCTTCAGTATTACCAACTACTTTTTGTGTTTGGCCATTCCATTTTTCAGGTAGTATGTAACGCTTAGCTGCTATGTCTGTTTGTTTGCCATCAATGGTAATGCGTAAGTAAATTGGGGCTGTGCCATTGGCGATTGCTTTGGCTTTCTTAACTAAGAAAAGCAGATTGAAGGTTTTGTTCATGGTGTGGTGACCGTTTTAAAAAGTTGATAAAAGTATTCTTTACCGCACCTGTAAACAAGATGTTCAAATGCTGAACAGCTTGCTATACAAGTGTTTCAGCGTTTTTCAATGACCTGTTTTTTGTAGAAAACGACAGGTCACTGAATAGG
Source organism: Parasediminibacterium sp. HNIBRBA5674 (assembly GCF_056745525.1). Taxonomy (NCBI): domain Bacteria; kingdom Pseudomonadati; phylum Bacteroidota; class Chitinophagia; order Chitinophagales; family Chitinophagaceae; genus Parasediminibacterium; species Parasediminibacterium sp. HNIBRBA5674. The sequence continues at coordinate 39,202 of NZ_JBQWIE010000002.1, forward strand.
TCACTGAAAGAATAAGATTAAATGAACTTTTTGGCATAGCCACCAAACAAAAAAGCCTGTAAACACTACGTTTTACAGGCTTTTGGTTTCTTTTGAAAGTGATTTTGTAGAGCGTACGGGAATCGAACCCGTGATTCCTCCGTGAAAGGGAGGTGTCTTAACCCCTTGACCAACGCTCCGTTTGTTTTTGGGAGTGCAAATATAGAAGCCATAGAATTACTAGCCAAAAAAATTTAAAACTATTTTGCTTCTATATTGTGCCAATAAAATTTGATGGTATGCCGATAAGAATGGTGGATGATCCGAACGATCAAGAAGATAATAGTAACGATAATAATGGCGGTGGTGGTAATAGAGGCAGTGGCGGCAATATGCTATTTCAGTTTTTACCTATGATTATCGGATTACTTATTCGTAAGCCAATATTATTGCTGGTACTTTTAGCCGTAGGAGGTGTGTTTTATTTTAAAGGCGGCTGCAAAGGTATTGGTAATTTATCCAATAATACTAACCAATCGCAATTAGCTACTGGTGGTGTGCTAGACCCTAAACAGTTTGATAAAGCAGAAGTTTATGAAGGTTTGGATGAGAGTAAAACCGATTTACCCGAATACATATCGCTATTAAAATTTGCCCCAAATAGATTAAACCAAGGGCAGCAAGGTAGCTGTGTAGCATGGAGCAGCGCTTATGGTGCAAGAACAGTACTTGAAGCAGCTAGTACCGGTGAAAATCCAAATAAACTAGCTTTTAGTCCATCGTTTTTGTACAATCAAATTAAGTTAGATGGTTGTCAAGGCAGTTATATTATTCGTGCCATGGAAACAATGACCAAAGTGGGTGCGGTACCATTTAACGATTTTCCTTATGATGATAGAGATTGTGATAGGCAGCCGAATGGTCAACTTTTGCAAGAAGCATCTGACTTTAGGATGCAAGGTTTTACAAGGCTTACAACTACCGAAAGTACCAACGGCATTAATATTCACGCAATAAAAGAACACTTGGCCAAAGATGTACCTGTAGTAATAGGTATGATGGTAGGTGGTAGTTTTATGCAAGATATGGCAGGTAAGGATATTTGGCATCCTACTGATGATGATTACACAATGATGGGTTTTGGTGGCCATGCTATGTGTGTAATAGGCTACGACGATAGAAAAGAAGGTGGCGCATTTGAAATAATGAATAGCTGGGGCAAAGAATGGGGTAATAATGGTGTAGCGTATGTAAAGTATAGCGACTTTAAACGCTTTGTTCGTGAGGCTTATGGCATAAATTCTGCACCCAAAAAAGGTGCTGCCGATGTACAAAATTTAGCCTGCAATATTGGCCTTGTAGAAGCTACAACTAAACGCTATATACCATTACAATTGGCTGATGGCAATATTTTTAAAACCACACAACCTATTGCCAAAGGCACAACCTTTAAAATAGAAGTGAAAAACAATAGCGCTTGCTATGTATATGTTTTGGGTAAAGAAACTGATGGCAGTAGCTATGTATTGTTTCCTTATCCATCTAAAGACGATGCTACTAAAACTAAGTTTTCGCCTTACTGTGGTATTACGGGCTTTCGTTTATTTCCTCGTGGTATGAGTATGCAGGCAGATAATGTAGGCAATCAAGATTTTATGGCGGTTGTATTTAGTAAAGAGCCTTTAAATGTATTTGAATTAAACACTGCGGTAAATGCTAATAAAGCCAACGGCTTTGACAATGCTGTAAATGCAGCCGTAAAAAGATTATCGGTAAAAGGCGTTCAATTTGCTAGTGCTAGTAATGGTACTATTGGTTTTGAAACACCAACAGGCGATAGAAATATTGTGGCTTGTATTGTGGCTATTGATAAACAGTAATGGTATTTCTGGCAATGAAATGATTTCATGTAAAGAAACAAAGTACATCAAGTCTTATATGCTTTATCAAGATAGGGTTAATAGAATAACTTCATAAATCTCTTTGTTTCCTTCGTATTCTTAAGTGTGCTTTGTGTGAAACAACCTAATAAACACCCATGCCTTTGCAATCACAATTTGCATCTGTAGTTATGCCTAGTAGCTTTGCAAAATGCTTGTAAAAGCCAATGCGTTCGTTTCTATTGTCAATAAAGGCTTTATCGGCAGTGTTACATTCAAGGCCACCGTTAATTATTAAAATCGTCATGCCAAAACCGGGTACTCTTTTTTGTAAACTATCTACTGCATTGGCTTGCCATTTACCACACATTACATCGTGGCAACTAGGCTTAGGTTTTTGCGCTTTCATCCAAAACCAAAGTGCTGTTTTAAAAGCCACCACACCATTGCTAGCTACAAGTTCAGGCTGTTGTAATAGTGGCAATTGTAGTTCATCACCAGCAAGGCCGTAGTTGTAAGCATACGACAGTTGCATTGGCCCACGGCCAAAATAATTTTTACCAGCCACAGGTGTGTATTTACTAGTGCCGCCAATATTATACACAGGGCAGGGCTTATTTACACAGGCCTGTTCTTCTTTAAATACCAAGCCCCAAGCATAAGGACCACCTTTTGCACCTTGCCAGCCATTGGTAGTTTCGTGGGCAATATTTGCAAAAAAAGCCGCTAGTTCTTGCTGGTTTTGCAATGTTGTACCTTCATTAGCAAATGCTGGAAAACTATTTGCGGCAGCAATAAAGTTCTTATAACTGTAAATGGTATCGTGGTGTGGAAAGAGTTGCTGGAATAGCTTTTTAGAAAGTAGTTGTGGTATTGATGAGCTATTTTTTTGGCAAAAACTTTGTATAAACAATAGTGAAGCGATGGCAAATGGTAATGATTTCATGTGATAATCGGTGCTATTACTCAAATATAAACTTGCAAATTGTAGTAGCTAGTGTGTTAAGAAAATTTTGTGATTTTGTTTTGTAAGTAAAGCCACTAGTTCTCGTATGTATATCAAACAATTAAAGCCGCCGTTTGTAAATTGTAAATGGTAGGTAGTTACAAGTAAAAATAAATTATGAAACAATTAATGCGCTCAATGGCTTTTATGGCTTTGGGTTTAGTGGTGTTAGGGCAAAATAGTTGCGCCAAAGCACAAGGTGTATACAAGGTAAATTTAACAGCGCCCAAAGGCAAAGCAATAGCGGCTTTTGCAGAAGGTTGCTTTTGGTGTTCACCCCATATTTTTGATGCAGTGCCTGGTATTGATAGCGCAGTGGCAGGCTATGCTGGTGGTCACACAGTAAACCCTACTTACGAAGAAGTATGTACTGAAACGACTGGCCATGCTGAGGCCGCATTGATATATTACGACCCCAAAGTGATTAGTTACAATCAGTTATTAGATGTATTTTTTACATCGCATGACCCTACTACCAAAGACCAGCAAGGGCCTGATAGAGGTTCATCTTATCGCTCAGTAATATTTTACCTAACAGCTGCAGAAAAAGTAATGGCCGCAAATGCTATTGCACAATACAACAAGTCTGGCATGTTTAAAAAGCCTATTGTAACAGAAGTAACCGCACTAAATGCATTTTACAGGGCAGAAGAATATCATCAAAAATTTGTTCAGAAAAATCCAGATAATAGATATATACAAGGCGTATCGTTACCAAGATTTGATCGGTTTAAAAATACTTACAAGGGTAAGTTGAAAAATTAGGTTGTGTTGTTTGTTTAGGTTGTTGTGTACAGCCAATCCATTTTTGGGTTGGCTGTTTTTATTTCAGGTAGTCTACTTCAAAACAAACTCGCCAACTTGTAACTTGCAACTAGTAACTTACACACCATGCCACACGAAGCCATTTCTGTATTTGATATGTTTAAAATAGGCGTTGGGCCTAGTAGTTCGCACACACTTGGTCCATGGCGGGCTGCCATGCGTTGTGTAGAAAGTATAAAAGCTGAATATAGGCTGAATGCAGTTGCAAGCATTTCGGTACTATTATACGGTTCGTTAGCTAAAACTGGTAAAGGTCATGGTACAGATGTAGCTACTATTTTAGGTTTGTGCAATGAAGATCCTGTAACGATAGATGTGAACAGCATTACGCCAAAACTCAATCATATCAACGCTTCTAAGCAATTGTTACTTGGTGGCGAGGTAATGATTCCATTTGATCCAAGTATTCATGTTCAGTTCTTATTCAATGAAGCTTTACCATTTCACCCAAATGGTATGACGTCTTTAATAACCCTTACAAACGGTCATCAATTTAGCCAAACATATTACTCAATTGGTGGTGGTTTTGTGGTAATGGAAGGCGAAGCAGCTAATAGCAAACAAAGTGTAGACTTACCTTTTCCTATAAATACATCAGAAGATTTACTGCATTGGTGCATGAAAACAGGTATGAGTATTAATGAGGTAGTAATGGAAAATGAACATACTTGGCGTAGCGAGAGCGAAACAAAAAATGGTGTTTTGCAAATATGGCACACCATGCGAGATTGTATTTATAGAGGTTGTCATACACAAGGCGAACTGCCCGGTGGCTTGCAAGTACAACGTAGAGCTTATGCATTGAATAAAAAATTAACCGCTGATTTAGGTGATTATTCTGATTACAATGACTGGTTGTTGATTATTAAAAAGAGTGGTCAAAATTTTAAAAACGTATTGGATTGGGTAAGCTGTTTTGCCCTAGCGGTAAATGAAGAAAATGCCAGTTTTGGTAGAGTAGTTACTGCACCAACTAACGGTGCTGCAGGTGTAATACCAGCTGTATTGTTGTATTTTATTGCCTTTTGTGATGGTAATAGTGAAGAAAAAATTATCAAGTTTTTACTCACTGCATCTGAAGTTGGAAGCATCTTTAAAAAAGGGGCTACAATTTCGGCAGCCATGGGTGGTTGTCAGGCTGAAATTGGTGTATCATCTGCTATGGCTGCGGCTGCATTAACCGAGAGCCTTGGTGGTACACAAAAGCAAGCTTTAATGGCAGCAGAAATTGCCATGGAACATCATTTAGGTTTAACCTGCGATCCTATTGGTGGCCTTGTACAAGTGCCTTGTATAGAGCGCAATACCATGGGGGCAATTAAAGCCATCACGGCCTCGCAACTAGCACTACAAAGCATGCCAGACTACGCAAGAGTAAGTCTAGACAAAGTAATTAGAACCATGTGGGATACCGCATTAGATATGAACAGTAAATACAAAGAAACCTCAGATGGTGGCTTGGCTATACATATACCTATTAGCTTGAGTGAATGTTAAATGTGAAACGTGAATAGTGAAATGTGAAAATTCGCTTTCGACCATTGACTATTGACCATTGACTATTTGCTACTCAAAGTCCTCATACAGCAAATACTTCTTTCTAATTTTCTTGAAGGCTTGAAGCTTAGGTTGCCAGCTTTTACGAATCTCAGCTTCTGTTTTGCCGGCTATAATTTGTGCCATTAGCTCACTATTGCCTGCAAGTTTGTTAAAGAAATAATCTGTAGGTTTTTTACTTTTTGGTTGTAAAAAGAAACTGTCTTTTGTAGGAAATAAGCGATAAGCTTCTAGTACATACTTCAACTGAATTTGATTGTTCACTTGGTGCAATACTTGCTCATTAGTACTGTGCAAATTCCAGCCGTAGCATTTACTGCCATTCAATTTGGGGCTACTTGCACCTCCTGTAGGCATAGGTGTAAAACTAAATAATGTATCGGGCAAGCTTGGGTGGCCAAATATGCAAAACGGATGTTCTGTGCCTCTGCCTTCACTAAGTATTGTGCCTTCAAACAAGCAAGTGCTGGCATACCAATAAATACTGGCCATATCTGGTAAATTGGGCGAAGGTTTTACAGGTAAAATATACTTGCTTTTGTGGGTGTAATTTTTACAAGTAATAACTGTTAGCTTAAAATTATCTCGCTCTTTTTCAAAGCCAAGTATTTCACCTAAAGAGTTAATATGGTCTTGCTTGCGAATGTATTTCCAATCTAGCATTTGCTCGCCTATTAGCATTTTGGCATATTCACCTATCGTCATGCCGTACACAGTAGGTACAGGTTGCATACCTACAAAACTTTTATAACTAGAATCAAGCACAGGACCATCTACATAAAAACCATTAGGGTTTGGTCTGTCTAAAATAATTAATGGCTTATTAAACTCAATAGCGCTTTCTATAAATTCTTGTAGCGAAGAAATGAAGGTATAAAAACGTGTGCCCACATCTTGAATATCAAACAACATTACATCTACATCTGCAAGGTCTAGTGCCGTGGGCTTGCGCTTTTTGCCATATAATGAGATGACAGGAATGCCAGTAGCAGAATCTGTGTAGTTGTCTACTTTTTGTCCTGCATCGGCTGTACCTCTAAAACCATGTTCTGGGCCAAATGCTTTGGTAATGGTAATGCCAAGTTTTTGCAACGTATCTACTAAATGTGTATTGCCTACCGTTGCAGTATGATTGGCAAAAATGCCTACACGCTTACCTTTTAGTAATGGTAAATATTCGTGCATAGCATTGGCCGCTGGCAAAATAGCCTTAGCACTAGTTTTATTAGTAATTTTCTTGGGCTGCGCCAATAGAATAGAAGCTAAAAATAGGGTGCAGATAACGGTGGCAAAATACCTCATATGATGGTTTTAAAAGTTGGAAATTAAATAAATTAGTTGTGATGAGAAGCATTGGGCTGTACTTTCGTTTTTTGAATGAACCATTAATGCTTCAATGTGTTCCCTCAGAAATTATTTTATACATTTAAAAAATACAAATGGCACAAGTAAAAAAAGGTGATACTGTAAAAGTGCATTATCATGGTACATTAAGCGACGGTTCTATTTTCGATTCTTCTACAGGTCGCGAACCACTTGAGTTTGAAGTAGGTAGCGGTATGGTAATACCTGGCTTTGATGAAGGCGTAACTGGTATGGCTGTTGGCGAAAAAAGAACTGTAACTATTCCTGCTGACCAAGCTTATGGTGCGGTGCAAGAAGAAATGATTTTAGATTTTCCTAGAACACAGTTTCCACCAGATATGATACCTGAAGTTGGTATGCAATTAAGCATGAGCAACAATGAAGGTCAGCAATTTCCTGTAACTATTGTGGAAGTAAAAGAAGATGTGGTTGTGTTAGATGCTAACCACCCTTTGGCTGGTAAAGACTTAACTTTTGCTTTAGAATTGGTAGATATTACACCAAAATCTATGATTATAATGCCGTAAATAGGTATTATAGAATATGTTTAGGAGCCGAAACTTGATGTTTCGGCTTTTTTGTGGGCTAAAACTACGCTTTGATAAAAGCTGAATATAGATAAAAATGCACATACCGATAGCTATCGGTAGTACGCAACAACAGCTAAATAGTAGTACAAAAGCCAGCTTACAAAAAATTACTCATTATTGGTATTGGCTTTTTAACCTCATACCCTTACATTTGCACCCAATTTAAAAACCTTACTATATTATGGCGTCGGTAGGTAAAATCAAACAAATTATTGGTGCGGTAGTGGATGTGCATTTTGCAAACGACAATGCATTGCCCGATATTTATAACGCTTTGGAATTAACCAAAGAAGATGGCAGCAAATTGGTGTTAGAAGTGCAACAACACCTTGGTGAAGACAGTGTACGTACCATTGCGATGGAAGGAACGGATGGTTTAGTGCGTGGTATGGCTGTAACTGATACAGGTAAACCAATTGCTATGCCTGTAGGGCCTGGTATTAATGGTCGTTTATTTAATGTTACTGGCGATGCTATTGATGGTTTGCCACAGTTAAGTAAAGAAGGTGGTCGTGCTATTCACAACAAGCCCCCAAAATTTGAAGATTTAAGTACTGCAACAGAAATTCTGTACACAGGTATTAAAGTAATTGACCTAATTGAGCCATACGCAAAAGGTGGTAAAATTGGTTTATTTGGTGGTGCTGGTGTGGGTAAAACCGTATTGATTCAAGAATTGATTAATAATATTGCTAAAGGCCACGGTGGTTTATCGGTATTTGCTGGTGTTGGCGAAAGAACACGTGAGGGTAATGACTTGTTGCGTGAGATGATTGAAGCAGGTATTATGAACTATGGTGATGCATTTAAGCACAGCATGGAAGAAGGTGGCTGGGATTTAAGTAAAGTTGATATGGAAGGTTTGAAAGAATCTAAAGCAACTTTCGTATTTGGTCAAATGAACGAACCGCCAGGTGCACGTGCTCGTGTGGCATTGTCTGGTTTAACTGTAGCCGAATATTTCCGTGATGGTGATGGTACAGGAAAAGGTAAGGATATCTTATTCTTCGTTGATAACATTTTCCGTTTCACGCAAGCTGGTTCTGAGGTATCTGCGTTGCTAGGTCGTATGCCTTCAGCGGTAGGTTACCAACCAACTTTGGCTACTGAAATGGGTTTAATGCAAGAGCGTATTACATCTACTAAAAATGGTTCTATTACTTCTGTACAAGCGGTTTATGTACCTGCGGATGACTTAACCGATCCAGCGCCTGCAACAACTTTCGCTCACCTTGATGCTACTACAGTATTAAGCCGTAAAATTGCGGATTTAGGTATTTATCCTGCGGTAGATCCACTAGATTCTACTTCTAGAATCTTAACGCCTGCGGTAGTTGGTGATCAACACTATGATTGTGCTAACCGTGTAAAATTAATTTTACAACGCTATAAAGAGTTACAAGATATCATCGCTATCCTTGGTATGGATGAGTTAAGTGACGAAGATAAATTAACAGTATCTCGTGCACGTCGTGTACAACGTTTCTTGTCTCAACCTTTCCACGTTGCTGAGCAGTTCACTGGTTTAAAAGGTGTATTTGTAAGCATCGAAGATACCATTAGAGGCTTTAACGCTATTATGGATGGTGAAGTAGATGAGTATCCTGAAGCAGCATTTAACCTTGTAGGTACATTAGAAGATGCTATTGAAAAAGGTAAAAAAATGATGGCAAAATAAAACCCTAACCCCTAAAGGGGAATTAGGAAGCTATCCCTAGTAGCTTTAAAATAATTATAAATATGCCCCCTTTAGGGATGGGGCTAAAATTCCCCTTTAGGGGCTAGGGGTATGACTTTAGAAATATTAACACCAGTAAAAAAATTGTACAGCGGCAGCGTTTATGGTATTCAGTTACCAGGCGAGGAAGGTTTATTTGAAATTTTAGATAAACACGCACCTATAGTAAGCGCCTTAAAGCAAGGCAAAATAAAAATTCTAAAAGACAAAACTACTTTTGAGTATTACACCATTAGTGGTGGTTTTGTAGAAATGCTAAACAATAAAGCAACTGTACTGGTAGAAGGTGCAGAACAAGCTTAATACTGTATTACAAACTTGGTGAATAAAAAAACCATCTGTCTTTTGGCAGATGGTTTTTTGTTTATAATGCTTTTCAATATTTATCTATCAAACTCAATGCGTTCACTCCACATTTTCTTTAGCCATAAAAAAACAATTGGGAAACTTACAACTAACCAAATATAAAAAAAGATATTACCAAGTTTAATACCATCTTCAACAAAGGCATAACCAAACATAATACCTGCGGTAGAGTTGATACCAAGCCAAAACAATACAATACCAATGGTGGTTAATATGCGTTTTAAAAAAGCGGCTACTTCTGGTTCCAATATCATTAGTTTTACCTAATTAGAATTCCTATTATCAGGCATTATTACAGATAACCGCACAGAATGTTTGAAATTAATTTGATTATCAGTGCAAATCTGCGCAATCTGCGAGAAAAATGCTGCTAATCAAAACTTTGGTTACTACTGCTGGCAAGTTTTAATAATCTGTCAAACTGTGCTGGGCTAATATCGTTGTAGAAATAATATACAGGATCAATTGGTTTACCATTTTTATGTACCTCATAATGGCAATGTGGGCCTGTACTTTTACCCGTACTACCTACGTAACCAATCGTTTCGCCACGTTTTACAGTTTGTCCCGACTTTGCTTTTACACGTACCATGTGGCCATAAACCGTTTCGTAGCCATAACCATGGTTTATCACCACTTCATTACCATAGCCACCGCTATTAAAGCCAGCTTCTTTTACCGTGCCATCAGCAGTAGCATAAATAGGTGTGCCTTGTGGTGCAGTAAAATCAAGCCCTGCATGAAACTTGGTTACTTTATACACAGGATCTACACGGTAGCCAAAGCCACTGGCAATACGTGTTAAATTTTTATTGCTTACTGGTTGTATAGCAGGTATTGCGGCTAATAATTTTTCTTTATTCTTCACCATATTGTCAATCTCTTTATAACTTTTTTTCATAAAAGCGGTGCGCAACGACAGGTTGTTTAACTGCGAACCCATACTTTTTATCAAATCATTTTCGCTGAGTTTTTCTATTAAAATTACCTCTTTGGTTTTCTCCATTTCAGTAATTCTGGCGCTATCAGGTATTGGTGTGGCTTCAAAAATAGAGCGATACACATTGTTGTCTCTATTCTCAAGCTCATCCATTTGTAATTCTAGCTGTTTAATTCTGTCTTGCAAAACGGCATAATCATCTTTTAAATTGGCGTTCTGTTCTTGTAATAATCTTTCGTTTGCCGAAGGAAAATATTTGTAAGCGATGCTTACTATAATAAATGCTGTTACCAATGCCGTAGCAATAAAGGCAAATACACGTAGTAATTTTACACGCAAAGGCACTTCAAACTTCTCGTAGCGTAGCGTATGTGTGTTAAAGTAGTATTTAATCTTTGTCATGCTTCTTATGTTTTTCTGTCTGAACTAGGTTTTGTAGGATTTATGGGATGTTTAGGATATTAATACTGTATGCACATGTATCACGCTAATCCTAAAAATCGAATAAATCATGGTTCAGACAACTTACCTTTACCGCCCTTTAAAGCAAACAAAGATAATTTTTATCAACAGTTAATCATCTTATAAAAATATTTCTCAAACCCATGTCTACTGACCAGCAAATAGTGCCAACAGAATCGCAAAAAAGCTTTCCTACTTCTGGTGAAATACGCCAACAGTTTTTAGATTTTTTCAGGTCTAAAGGGCATCAAATTGTGCCTTCTGCGCCTATTGTTATTAAAAACGATCCTACCTTATTGTTTACCAATGCAGGTATGAACCAGTTTAAAGATTATTTTTTGGGTAATCGTGTGCCTGAGTTTCCTCGTGTGGCCGATACACAAAAATGCTTGCGTGTAAGTGGTAAGCACAACGACCTTGAAGAAGTGGGTGTAGATACCTACCACCACACCATGTTTGAGATGCTTGGTAACTGGAGTTTTGGTGATTATTTTAAAGCAGAAGCTATTGCTTGGAGCTGGGAATTATTAACTGAAGTGTACAAACTAGATAAAAGCAGGTTGTATGTAACTGTGTTTGAAGGTGACGAGAAAGAAGGTTTGCCACCAAGCGATATTGCATTACGTGAGTGGAAAAAACTGGTGTCAGAAGAGCATATTGTTTATGGTAATAAAAAAGATAATTTCTGGGAAATGGGTGATACTGGCCCATGTGGCCCATGTAGCGAGATACATGTAGATATGCGTAGCGATGCTGAAAGAGCATTGGTAAAAGGGCGTGATTTGGTAAATAAAGATCACCCACAAGTAATTGAGATTTGGAACAATGTATTTATGCAGTACAACCGTTTAAAAGACGGCAGCCTACAACCTTTACCAGCTAAGCATGTAGATACAGGTATGGGCTTTGAACGCTTGGTACGTGTCATTCAAGGCAAACAAAGCAACTACGATACCGATGTATTTACAGGAACTATTGCAGAAATTGAACGAATAGTAACAGCCCCCCCAGCCCCCCAAAGGGGGGATTTGGCATACGCACAATGCCTACCCGACTCGAAGACGGCTATTGCATACCGTGTAATTGCAGACCATATACGTACCATTGCATTTACCATTGCAGACGGGCAATTGCCAAGTAACAATGGTGCAGGCTATGTGATACGTAGAATTTTACGCCGTGCAGTGCGTTACTACTATTCTTATTTAGATTACAAGCAACCATTGTTGTTTCAATTAATGCCATTACTAGCAAAGCAATTTGAACATGTATTTCCTGAATTACATGCACAGTTAGATTTTGTAAGTAAGGTTACGAAGGAAGAAGAAGAGGGGTTTTTGAGGACTTTGGAAAAGGGGTTAAAGCGAATTGATGAATATATACTTGGGTTAGATTTAGGCGAAAACTCAATTGGCTGGGCTTTAAAAGATGATAATGAAGTAGTAGAAATGGGGGTAAAAATTTTTCCCAAAGAAGAACAAGAAAATAGAAGTAATAAGAGAATAGAAAGAAGAATAAGGGAAAGAAAAATTATTCGAGGTAAAGCTATTTTTGAGTTGTTTGATACCTATGGATTTCCTTTTGATTTGACAAAATTGATTGCATCAGAAAATGGTTTGGAAGTTGACGAACAAGGTTTCAATGCCGAAATGCAACAACAAAAAAATCGTTCTCGTGCTGCATCTGTGGTAGATACAGAAGATTGGGTAACGGTTAACGATGTTGCTTCAAGCTTTGTGGGTTATGATAGCCTTGAAACCAAAACGCAGGTGGTAAAATACCGTAAAGTAAAAGCCAAAGGCAAAGAAGGCTATCAAATTGTATTAGCAGAAACACCGTTTTACGCTGAAAGTGGTGGGCAAGTTGGTGATAAAGGACAATTAATAATTAATAATGAACAATTAATAATTATTGACACGAAGAAGGAAAACAATTTGATTATTCATTTTACCGAAGTTTTACCAGTAGACATTGATATGACTGCTGAGGTAATAGCTACGGTTGATACTAGCAAACGTCAAGACACGTCTTCCAATCACTCGGCTACACACTTGCTGCATGCTGCTTTGCGCCAAGTATTGGGTACACATGTGGCGCAGAAAGGTAGTTTGGTAAATGATGAGCAATTACGTTTTGACTTCTCACATTTTAGCAAAGTAACCAACGAAGAAATAGCTAAAGTAGAAGCGATTGTAAACCAAAAAATACGTGAAAACGTGCCTGTGGTAATTAAAGAAATGAGCAAAGATGAGGCAGTGGCTTTAGGTGCAATGGCATTGTTTGGCGAAAAATATGGTGATGTGGTGCGTGTGGTAGTGATGGATCCAAATTATTCAATTGAGTTGTGCGGTGGTACGCATGTAGGCTATACAGGTGAGCTTGGTTATTTTAAAATTAAAAGTGAAAGCGCTGTAGCTGCTGGTGTTCGTAGGATAGAGGCAGTAAGCGGTAAAGCTGCGGCTGCACACATTGAAGAAGCATTTAGTACCATAGAAGCCATTAAAGGTTTGTTCAATAATCCGAAAGAATTGCTACGTGTGATTGAAAATTCGGTGGCTGATAATAAAGAGCTGAAAAAGAAAATAGAAAGCCTTGAAGCGAAACAATTAGTTGCTATAAAAGCTGAATTGTTAACCCAAGTTGAAAATATTGGCGATAATGTATTTATTGGACAAGTAATAGAAATTTCAAATGCTGACAACTTAAAAAAATTGGCAAGTGATGTACTTGCTTCTTTGAATCCCCTTTTGGGGGGTGGGGGGGCCGTGGTTTTAGCAGCCAATATTGGTGGTAAAGCATCGGTAGCTATTGCAATATCAGAAGCGTTAGTTGCAAAAGGTATAGAAGCACCAAAAGTGATAAAAGAACACATCACACCAATTATTAAAGGTGGTGGTGGCGGCCAAAAAACTTTGGCAACAGCTGGTGGCCAAGATGCAAGTAATTTAGATAAAGTGATAGTTGCGGTGAAAGGATTGTTGTAGGTGTAACTGTCATTCTGAGGAACGAAGAATCTATTAAAGCCCTGATAAGTTGTAAGATTTATCAGGGCTTTTTTGTAGCTTTCAGTTATCAAATCAAACTACCATGGAAGCACCTGCACATTATTTGCCCATCATGCCTTATCTCATTGTACCTAAAGCTTACGATTTTATCAGCTTTATTAAGGCCGTTTTTAATGCCGAAGAGCAATTAATAGTGCCAAGACAAGGAGGTGGAATTATGCATGCAGAATTTACCATTGGCAAAGGTTGCATTATGTTTTGCGATGCCACAGAAGATTATTTGCCTTTTCCTTGTAGCATGTTTTTATTTATAGATAATGTAGAAGATTTGTATCAAAAAGGGCTAGCCAATGGCGCAACTTCTTTGCAAGACATTGCTGAAAGAGAGTACGGCAAAAGTGCTGGATTTAAAGATGCTTTTGGTAATGTGTGGTGGTTAACAGAGCCTAGTAAATAAAAAAATGATACTTATGTTTCGCCTTTACAGATTAATTTATCTGTAGAGGCGTTCTATTTTTAATACCCAATTGATTTATATCATCTATTTACAATGGCTCGGCAAAAAGTTACTATGCCTCGGCGGCGAGCAACTTCAACTTTGGTGCGAGTAATCTTAACTTTATAGCGAGCAATTTCAACTTTATGGCGAGCAACATTAAATTTAAGATGAACAATCGCAACTTTGATAAGGGCAATTTCAACTTTAAAAAGCGTGACTTCAATTTTGGTGCAAACGACTTTAACTTGATGCTGAGACAAGACTACGATAGGGTAATCAATAGCAAAAGGTGAATGTGGGATGGTAAATTGGCGATTTGTATTTGCCGTAGGCGAAAGAAAGATTATTTCTTCACCCTAGCTTCGTTCTTGGCTATAAAATCGTCCCAACCTTTAAAGCCTTTGCTAGTGGCAGCAGCTAAAGGTGATGATTGCTGGTAATAATGGCACAATGCTACGGCCAAAGCATCGGTAGCATCAAAATATTGTGGTTGTTCAGCAATGTTTAAAGTACGTTGCAGCATTTTCCATACTTGGTCTTTATCGGCATTACCATTGCCAGTAATAGATTGTTTTACTTTTTTAGGGCTATATTCTGTAACCAAAATACCCGCTTGCATGGCTGCAGCAATAGCCACGCCTTGTGCCCTACCAAGCTTAAGCATACTTTGTACATTTTTTCCAAAAAATGGCGCTTCAATGGCAAATGTTGTGGGGCGATACAAGCGAATGAGTTCGCACACCTTGGTATGAATTTTCTCCAATCGCTCATAAATATCCTTATAGCTAGCCAATTTTAGCACATCCATTAGCAATACTTGTGGCTGCCCATTATTTACCTTAATTAATGCATAGCCCATAATGGTAGAACCTGGATCGATGCCTAAAATAATATTGCTTGGCTGCTGCATATGGTATATTAAAATGCGGTTAATTAAAGCGGTGAAATTAGTTATTCGCTATCATATTATGTCTATTTCATCAATTTTACACGTTTCTTTGTAACTACTTAAAAGCATTTTTCTGAAGCAGACGTTTAAAATATTTATCAGCTATGTTGTAGGGCCAATATTGTTTGTGTGGCTTAGCTGGTCTATCTATCGTCAAATACAGCAACAGAAAGGCTTACAGCAATCTTGGCAAACCATTGTGGCAGCATTAAAAGGTAGCTCACGGTGGCGCTTGTATCTAGCATTTGCATTGATGTTTTGTAATTGGGGGCTTGAAGCCAAAAAATGGCAGGTGTTAATGCAAGCCATTCAACCATTAAGTTATTGGCGCAGCTTTAGGGCTATTTTTAGTGGTCAAGCATTAGCATCTAGTACACCCAATAGGGTAGGTGAGTTTGTGGGTAGAATTGTGTACCTCAACGATGGCAATAGGCTTAGGGCTTTGTCATTATCGGCTGTGGGTAGTTTCGCACAAATCATCGTCACATTTGTAATGGGGCTGCTGGGATTATTATTAGTATATGCAAGCATTACAAGCAAATTGCAAACTGCCTTTTCGCTCAGTACGTTTTGGATTAATTGGCTGGTGTATGCGGTAAGTCTTACAGTAATGGTGCAGTTAGTTTGTTTTTACAATTTATCATGGATTACCAAATTAGTTGAGAAAATTCCATTGGTAAATAAGTATCGTTTTTTTATTCAAAAGCTCGAAGACCTTCATAACAAACAATTAACAAATATTCTGTTCCTTTCTTTTATTAGATACGTTGTATACATGGTGCAATACTTGCTATTGTTTCAATTGTTTCAGGTAGATATTAGTTGGTGGATGATTAGCAGTTTGGTATGCGTGCAGCTAATGGTGATGGCGGTAGTACCAAGTATTGCTTTGGCTGAGTTAGGTGTACGTGGTCAGGTGAGTATTGCATTGTTTGGATTATTCAGTAGTAACACAATTGGCATCATTGCTGCTGTATCAGGTATCTGGTTAATTAATTTAA
The DNA here is from genome assembly GCF_056745525.1 of Parasediminibacterium sp. HNIBRBA5674. NCBI lineage: Bacteria > Pseudomonadati > Bacteroidota > Chitinophagia > Chitinophagales > Chitinophagaceae > Parasediminibacterium > Parasediminibacterium sp. HNIBRBA5674. The sequence continues at coordinate 55,364 of NZ_JBQWIE010000002.1, forward strand.
TTGTGCCTGCATTGGCAGGTAGTTTGCTTATATTAGGCATTAGAATATTTAGAAAATAGGATGTAGTATGAAGAAAATTATTAGCTCATTGTTTTTATTAACTGCCTTAGCTTGGCAAGCACCTACACCAAGCAACGAGTTTTGCGGTAGTATTCGCAACACGGCTTTTCACGATGATGAACGTATTGACTACATTGTATTTTACAGCGTAATAGGCATTTACATTAATGCAGGTAGCGCAAGTTTTACGGCTAATGTAGAGCAGCTAAACAATAAACCTGTGTATCATGTAATAGGTACCGGTAGCAGTAATACTAGCTACGATTGGATTTTTAAAGTACGTGACAAATACGAAAGCTACATAGATACAGCAACGCTACAGCCTCAAAAATTTGTAAGAAATGTGGATGAAGGTGGTTACAAAACCTACGAAAACATTACGTTTAACAACAAGGAAAATACAGCTGTAACTACTAAGGGTTTATACAAAGTGCCTAATTGTGTGCAAGATGTTTTAAGCTCTATTTACTATGCTAGAAACATAGATTTTAGCAAGTATAAGGTAGATGACAAAATACCTTTCTCAATGTTTTTAGATAATGAGGTGTATAATCTTTACATCAAATATTTGGGCAAAGAAACCATTAAAACCAAGTACGGTAAGTTTGATGCCATTAAGTTTAAACCCTTGCTAGTAAAGGGAACTATTTTTGAAGGCGGCGAAAAAATGACGGTTTGGGTAAGTGACGATGCGAACCATGTACCACTAAGAATAGAAAGCCCAATTGCAGTAGGCTCAGTAAAAGTAGATATGATGGGCTACAGAAATTTGCGCTCACCATTAACCTCGCAAAAGAGTTTTAGATAAAATAAATGCACCACATAGGTCCATAGGCACATAGGTATTGTATTCTATTGTGGCTTTGTGCCTATGTGGTGAAAAAACTAAATTATTCCTGCCAATTCAAGACTTCTTTTCTTCAATTTTATAATATCCATATCCTCAATTATCGGGTCTGGCATTAGTATCAAAGAAGTGTTGTTTTCTTTCCACCAAGTTGCTTCTTGTAAGTAGTTGATATTAATGACAGCTACCAAATATTTACGTTCAGCATCAGCGTGCCACTCTTCTATCCACTCAAATTTTTCACGAGGAATAAATTTCCAATCATCAAAGCTTACATACACTTTTACAAAGTATTCGCTGCTCAATTGGTGTGGCTGGTGATGGTACAATTTTTTGTATTCATAACGATAGTTGTAGCGTAAAGCACTTAAGTCGCTTAGTACTGCCGATGCTGTAGGAAAGCTACCTGCACCTTTACCATAAAAGAATTGCTTATCGGCAAAACCACTTTCTATAACTGCACCATTGTATTCATTTTTCACAAACGATAGTGGGTCATCTTGCTTAACAAACTGTGGTAATACAAACGCAGCTACTTTGCCATTTTTTAACTTTTTAGCTTGCGCTACTAGCTTCACTTCAAAGTTTTTTTCCTTAGCTACCAAGGCATCGCTTAGTTGTATATTCTGAATACCATTAAATAATAAATTGTCAGGATGTTCAACAATACCATAGGCATGGTTTAATAAAATGCTCCATTTATTTACCGCATCAAAACCTTCCACATCAAGCTTAGGATTACTTTCTGCAAAGCCCAATTGCTGCGCCAAAATCAACGCATCTGCAAAGCTCAATTTATCTTCAAACATTCTTGTCAATATGAAGTTGGTAGAGCCATTTACAATCGCTTTTATTGCGTGCAATAAGTCGTTGTCGTAATATTCTTCTAGGTTACGTATCACAGGTATCGATGCGCAAGCAGCCGCTTCGTACAGTACCGATAAACCTGTTTGTTTTTGTAGCTCTAATATTTCTGGCAAATGTTCAGCCAACATTTTTTTGCTAGCGCTTACCACATGCTTACCATTCAGTAAAGCCGTTTTTACAATCACAAAAGCCGCTGCAGAATCATCAATTACTTCTACAATCACATTGATGTTTGTATCGTTTAGTAAGTCGTCTTTTTCGGTGGTAAAAAGTTCAGCAGGTGCGTCTCTTTTTTTACCCGGATTTTTAATACAAACCTTTACGATGCTGGCTTTTAGCGATGGTGTTTGCTGCAATACTTTGTACAAACCTTCACCCACCACACCAAAGCCAAACAGCCCAATATTCAATTGCTTATGCGTATCCATTATCTATTTATGATTTAAAAGATTGTAATGATATAATGATTGCCTCTCGAAGTCAACGACCTCTTACAGCTTTAATTTTTCTTTTTTTGTTGACCAACTGTTGTAATGCTATATAGCTGTTGTTGCGTCGCACACTGCATCGGTTGTCTCTATATTTAGCTTTTATCTAAGCGTATTATTTTGTTGTATTGCTATGCGAAGTCTCTGACTTCGCATGTTATATGTTCTTTAGAGTCTCAGACTCTTTACATAGCCTTTACGAAGTCAGAGACTTCGTAAAGCGTTCTACAAAATCCTTCTAATCATCCCAAATCCAGGTTCAGACGTAACAGTTTTTCTATCTGCTCAAACTCTAACAAAAAGCCATCATGACCATATAAAGAGTCAATAGCAGCGAAAGTTGCGTTTGGTATATGCTGTGCTAAAAACGCTTGTTCGCTCACAGGAAACAAAATGTCAGTACTTACGCCTATCACCAATGCTTTGGCTGTAATGCTTGCTAGTGCTGCTTCTACAGAACCTCTGCCTCTGCCTATATTGTGGCTATCCATGGCTTTGCTTAGTGCATAATAGCTAAATGCATTAAAGCGAAGTGCCAATTTTTCACCTTGGTAGCGCTGATAACTTTCTGCATTAAACACTTGCTCATCTACTGGTAAGTTGGCTGTGCTTTGCGTAAAGCCCATTTGTTTTACCCCATATGTATCGTGGTTTCTGTATGATAATAAGGCGATGCTTCTTGCTGCTTTCATACCATGTATACCTGCTTCATGATTGTCTTCTTTCCAAGTTGGGTCGTGCTCTATACACATGCGCTGCGAAGCATTAAATGCAATGCCCCAAGCAGAATGAAACGCATTAGTAGCAATAGGTACAATGTTTTCAAACAAGTTTGGTTCTTCAATTGCCCACTCAAGTAATTGTTGCCCGCCCATAGAACCGCCAAGTCCTATGTGAATTTTATTGATGCCAAGCGATTGTTTCAAAAACTGGTAAGCCCTAATCATATCTCTTGTAGTAAACCAAGGAAACGTGTGATAATAAGGTGTGCCAGTTGCAGGATTTGTACTTAATGCATTGATGCTACCGTAGTGGCTGCCAGGCATATTTACACATACAATAAAATATTTTTCTGGTGTAAATAAACAGCCTTCACCTACTAAACCATGCCACCATTCAAGTGGGTTGCTATTGCCTGTAAGGGCATGAAACACCCACACCACATTATTGCCAGCAGCGTTTAAAGTGCCAAACGTGTTGTATGCTAAATGCAGTTCTGGCAATACTTTGCCACTCTCAAGGGTAAATGGTTGTTGGTGTTTAAAAATCTCTGTCATGTAAGTAATCTCTTGCCTAATTGTAATCTGCTGCGCAAAGTATCTAAACGTACAAGTGTGCGACGCAACGAAGTTTAATCGATATTCATTCGCTGGTCACACACCTATTTTTATACTATGCAAAAACCTTATCAAATGCTTGCTGAATATCAGCTTTAATATCTTCTATATGTTCTATGCCTACACTTATACGCACCTGATTTGGTGCTACACCAGCAGCCAATTGTTCTGCCTCACTCAATTGCTCGTGTGTGGTAGATGCAGGATGAATAGCCAATGTTTTAGCATCACCTACGTTGGCCAAGTGGCTAATTAATTGTAAGCTATCAATGAATTTTTCTGCGTTGGCTTTGCCGCCTTTTAAGCCTACTTGCAATACACCACCAAAACCATTTTTTAAATATTTTTTAGCTAGCTCGTGGTAGGCATTACTTGGCAAGCCTGGGAATAATACAAACTCAACGGCTTCGTGCTGCTCTAGCCATTGTGCTAGTGCCAAGGCGTTTTGTACGTGGCGCTCTACACGTAGGCTTAGGGTTTCTAAACCTTGTGTCAATAAAAATGCGTTGAAAGGGCTTTGTGATGGTCCAAAATCTCGTAAGCCTTCTACTCTTGCTCTAATGGCAAAAGCAATATTTGGTAAACCTAAAGGATTGTTAACCCCAAAAATATCAGAGAAAACAAGCCCATGGTAGCCCTCGCTTGGTTGCGAAAACTGCGGGAATTTTCCGTTACCCCAATTGTAATTACCACCATCAATCACCACGCCACCTACACTTGTACCGTGACCACCAATCCATTTTGTAGCGCTTTCTACCACAATATTGGCACCATGTTGCAATGGTTTAAATAAGTAACCACCTGCACCAAAAGTATTATCCACCACTAATGGTATATCGTATTTTTTTGCTAACGTAGCAAAGGCTTCAAAGTCAGGAATGTTCAATCTTGGGTTGCCAATGGTTTCTAAATAAATGGCTTTGGTATTGTCATCTATCAATGCTTCAAAACTTGCAACATCATCACCAGTTGCAAAGCGAACATCGATGCCTAAACGCTTAAAGGCGACCTTAAATTGGTTGTAAGTACCGCCATATAAATAAGAGGTAGACACAAAATTGTCGCCTGTCTGTAAAATATTGTTGAGTGCTAAAAACTGTGCGGCTTGCCCACTACTAGTAGCTACTGCCGCTACACCACCTTCTAAAGCAGCAATGCGTTGCTCGAATACATCGGTGGTTGGGTTCATTAATCTTGTGTAAATGTTGCCAAATGCTTTTAAACCAAATAAGTTGGCAGCATGTGCAGCATCGTTAAACACATAAGATGTGGTTTGGTAAATAGGTACAGCACGAGAATTGGTAGTTGGGTCTGGCTGCTGACCTGCGTGTAACTGTAATGTTTCGAAACGTAAGTTGCTCATTGTAAATAGTTTTTAGCCCAATTCAACGGAGTCGTTTTTTAAATCGCTTATTTGAATTGAAAGTTGTTAAAAAATATTCTTTGCAACACTTAAAAAGAATTTTCAAAAGCTTTTGCTTGATTACAAACAATAAAAAAGCCCATCCGATTTGTCGTCAGATGGGCTTGAAATATGTAAAATTGCTGGTACCTAGCAATTTGTAATCAAACTTAACTCTGACTTATCTCTTTCTACAATGCTGTAGAATGGAGTTGGCACCTTCAAACAAGTGAGTAACTTGCTTGGGTTGCCAAGGCTTCACAGGGCCAAATCCCTCTGCCTTTCTTGATAAGTGATTTAAAGAACTGGTGCAAATGTATAAGCAGCAAATTTAAAATGCCAAATAAATTTTTGTTATTGTGATGCTACAAGCTGTTAATTTCAATTTTTAAGCGAGTAAATATGCATGTGTTAATAGTAAATAATACCGTAATTCCTGCCCTGAAATATGGTGGTACAGAGCGAGTAATTTGGTGGCTGGGCAAAGAGTTGGTAAGAAGAGGACACAAGGTTACCTACATGGTAGCAAAAGGCTCAAGCTGCCCATTTGCAAATGTGATAGAATTGAATATTGACAGGCCTTTTAACGAATTAGTGCCTGCTGATGTAGATGTGATTCATTTAAATCATGGAGTGAGTGAAACGCCACTAAAACCATTTATACAAACCTTGCATGGCAATATGAATGAGCAGTTGGCTTTACATAAAAACATTGTCTTTGTAAGTGCTAATCATGCGGCAAGATTTGGCAGCGAAATTTTTGTACATAATGGTATTGATTCTAAAGATTATGGTAAGCCAATATTGAACAATAAACGAGATTATATCCATTTTTTAGGCGATGCAGCTTGGCGAGTGAAAAATGTAAGAGGTGCTATAAAAATTGCGGCTAAGGCCAAATTGCCATTTCATGTAATTGGTGGTGTGCGTTTTAATGTCAATCAAGGTTGGCGATTTACATTTAGCCCAAATGTTACGTTCCATGGCATGAAAGGTGGTGCAGAAAAAAATCAAATCATCAACCAATCTAAAGCCATGCTATTTCCTGTGCTTTGGCACGAGCCATTTGGAATTGCAATCATTGAGAGCCTCTATTTTGGTTGCCCTCTGTTTGGCACACCTTATGGCTCTTTGCCAGAAATAGTAAGCAAAGAAGTAGGCTTTTTGTCAAATCAATCAGATGAATTGGTAAAGGCTTTGCAAGCTGTAGATAGTTACGACAGACAAACTTGCCATGATTATGTAATGGCAAATTTTACGTCGGTGCAAATGGCAGACAAATATTTGCATTTTTATGAGCAGGTATTAAATGGTAATAGCTTGAATAACGAACATCCACAATTGCAAAAAGTACAGGTAGAAAAGTTTTTACCATTTCAATAAAGTTTTAATAAAAAAGATACGTATATTCGACTTATAATTTTAAATCACACGTATCATGAAATCAAAATTAACACTCTCGATTGATAGTGATTTGATGGAAAATATCAATCAAAAAGCCAAACTAGATAAAACGATTAATTTGTCTAAAATGGTGGAAAGTTACTTGCAACAGGCTTTTCAAGTAACAGAAAAAAAGACATCCAACATCAGTAAGTTAAAAGGTATTTTAAAAGAAACAAGCGAATTGAAAGATTGGAAGCAAGGCAAGATTAATCGACTATCAAAAAAATATTTGTAATGACTAGAGTATTTATTGATACAAATATTTTCTTGGACTTATTTCTAAATCGTGAAGGTTTTGCTGATGCTGCTGAAAAACTATTGATATGGTGTGAAGAAGGTTTAATAAGTGCCTCAACTTCTGCAATAAATATTGCTAATGTTCATTACCTAGTCAACCAGCAAAAGTCAAAGCAAGAAACTAGAAAAATAATTAAGAGTATTTTAGAAATTGTTACAATCCCAAATACCAATCGCAAGGATTTATTATTGGCTATAGACAGTAGTTTTTCTGATTTTGAAGACGCAATTCAGTTTTTTACTGCCTTAAATGTTGAAGGCATTAACTACATCATCACAAGAAATAAAAAGGATTATAAATATGCAACAATTCCTGTGGTAACGGCTGTTGAGTTTTTGCAATTATTTCAATAAGTCTACAACTATATCTTCCTGATAAGTGTTTTTAATTCTACAATTACAATCAAACGAACAGTGATCAAGAAAATTACAGACAGCAACACTTCAAATGTTTCTAACGAGTTTATAGAAGTGTTTGGCGCCAAAGAACACAATCTTAAGAATATAGACATATCGATACCTAAGAACAAGCTAGTTGTGTTTACAGGTGTAAGCGGTAGTGGTAAATCTTCATTGGCTTTTGATACCATTTACAACGAGGGACAAAGACGCTACATGGAAAGCTTTAGCGCTTATGCTAGGCAGTTTATGGGCGATATGGAAAGACCTGATGTAGATAAAATTACAGGCTTAAGCCCAGTGATTTCTATTGAGCAAAAAACGACCAACAAAAACCCTAGAAGTACCGTAGGTACTGTAACAGAAGTGTATGACTTTTTGCGTTTGTTGTATGCAAGAATAGGTGAAGCCTATAGTTACAATACGGGTAAAAAGATGCTGAAGTTTAGTGAAGAGGAAATTGTAGAAAATATTTTTGAGAAATTTAATGGTAAAAAAATATCGGTATTAGCGCCATTGATTCGTGGTAGAAAAGGGCATTACCGAGAGTTATTTGAAGATATACGCAAGAAAGGTTTTTTAAAAGTACGTGTAGATGGTGAGGTGATGGATTTAACCCAAAGAATGCAGGTAGACCGCTATAAAATTCACGATATTGAAGTGGTGATAGATAGATTGGCTGTAACTGATGATATGAAAGTACGTGTGAGCCAAAGTGTGCAACAGGCATTGAAAATGGGTAAGGACTTGATGTTTGTAGCCCCATACGAAGCCCCCCCACCCCCCAAAGGGGGGATTTTGGAACTTCAAGTTTCAACAAAATCTAAGAAAGGTAAACAGCAAGAAATAATAAAGGAAGAAGCATCTTTAAGCACAGAATCGTCTTCTCAAATCCCCCCTTTGGGGGGCGGGGGGGCAATTCTTTACTCTCGCCAATTAATGTGTGTGGATACAGGCATTAGCTACGAAGAACCTTCACCAAATGCCTTTTCTTTTAACTCGCCTTATGGTGCTTGCCCTACTTGTAAAGGTCTTGGCAATGTGTATACAGTAAGCATGGAAGCCATTTTGCCTGACATGTCTAAAAGCATTAAAGAAGGTGGTATTGCGCCCTTGGGTGAACAGCGTGAAGCATCGATGTTTAAAAGCGTAGAAGCATTGGCTAGGCGAAATAAATTCAGTATTGATAAGCCTATAAAAGACTTGCCACAAGCTGCTTTAAACATGGTGCTGTATGGTAATGCTGAAGGGATAAGCGAAGAGATTTTAGACTTTGAAAATTTGCCAGAACATGATCCTTATAGTGGCGAATTCGAAGGTATTATTCCTATGCTGAAACGTTGGTTTGGCAGTACAAGTAGCACAGAAACCATGCGTGAATGGACAGAAAAATACATGGAGCTAAAACGCTGCCCAAGCTGCGAAAGTGCAAGACTTAGAAAAGAAAGTTTGTGGTTTAAAATTGATGAAAAAAATATTGCTGAGTTAAGCAATCTTAATTTAGATAAACTACAAGTTTGGTTTACCGACCTTGAAGCAAGATTAAATAACAAGCAGAATGTTATTGCAAAAGATATTCTGAAAGAAATTAGAGAACGCTTACAGTTTTTGTTAGATGTAGGTTTAACATATTTAACCCTTAACAGACCATCACGTACATTGAGTGGTGGTGAAAGTCAGCGTATTCGTTTGGCTACGCAAATAGGTAGTCAACTACAAGGTATTACTTACATTTTAGATGAGCCAAGTATTGGTTTGCATCAGCGAGATAACCATCGCTTAATTACTGCGCTGCAAAATTTAAGAGATATAGGCAATAGTGTTTTGGTGGTAGAACATGATAAAGACATTATGTTGGCTGCTGATTACTTGATAGATATTGGCCCCAAAGCTGGTCGTTTTGGTGGAAGTATTGTGGCGCAAGGTACACCGCAAGAAGTGCTTAAAAGTGGTAGCGAAACGGCAGGTTATTTAAATGGTACTAAAGGTTTAGAAGTACCAAAAGAAAGACGTGCAGGTAATGGCAAAACCCTTGAATTAAAAGGTGTTGTAGGCAATAATTTAAAAGGTGTGAATGTTAGTTTTCCATTAGGAAAATTGATTGTGGTAACAGGTGTAAGTGGTAGTGGTAAATCTACCTTAATTAATGAAACGTTGTACCCAATTTTAGCAAAGCATGCTTACAATAGCCGTGTACAACCAATGGAATTTTCGTCGGTTACAGGCTTAGAAGCGATTGATAAAGTCATTGAAATAGACCAAAGCCCTATTGGTAGAACACCACGTAGTAATGCTGCTACTTACTGTGGCTTTTTTACCGATATAAGAACCATGTTTGCAGCCGTACCTGAAGCTAAAATTAGGGGCTACAATGCAGGTCGTTTCTCTTTTAATGTAAAAGGTGGTAGATGTGATGTGTGTGAAGGCGGTGGTATGCGTGTGATAGAAATGAACTTTCTGCCAGATGTGTATGTGCCTTGCGAAAAATGTAATGGAAAGCGTTATAACCGTGAAACTTTAGAGATTCGTTACAAAGGAAAATCTATTAGCGATGTACTGAACATGACGGTAGATGAAGCGGTGGAATTCTTTCATGCAGTGCCTTGGATGTACCGTAAAATTAAAGTGCTGCAAGATGTAGGCTTAGGTTATATCACACTTGGTCAATCGGCTACAACTCTTAGTGGTGGCGAGGCGCAGCGTGTAAAGCTAAGTACAGAGCTTGGTAAAAAAGATACTGGTAAAACCTTCTACATTTTAGATGAACCAACCACAGGTTTGCATTTTCAAGACATTAAATTACTGATTGATGTAGTGAATAAATTGGTTGATAGAGGCAATTCTGTACTGATTATTGAACATAATTTAGACGTAATAAAAATGGCTGATCACATTATTGATCTTGGTCCTGAAGGTGGTGATGGTGGTGGTAAAATATTGTTTGAAGGCACGCCAGAACAGATGGTTAAAAACAAAGTGAGCCATACTGCAAAGTTTTTGAAAATAGAAATGGGCTTGTAAAATTGGAACGCTGATGACGCTGATTTTAGCGGATAAAGCGGATTATTATTTAGCAATAAAATAATTGTCTTAATAGATAGTAAGTGCTACCTCGCATCAATATTGTTTGGTTTAAAAAAGATTTGCGCTTGCAAGATCATTTGCCATTGGCGCAAGCCATTGCTTCGCAAAAACCTACATTATTACTGTTTGTTTTTGAGCCATCAATAATGGCGGCAAATGATGCGGATGACAGGCATTTTAGGTTTATGTATCAAAGTGTGATGCAGTTACAAAAAGCCTTACAGCCTGTAGGTGCTACTATTGTCATTGCACATTGCGAGGTGCTTGAGGCATTGCAAATATTGCAGCAACAGTCTTGTATTGATACCATTTTTAGCCATGAAGAAACTGGTAATGCAGTCAGCTTTGCAAGAGATAAAGCAGTGGCAAAATTTTGTAAAGCACAACAAATCACTTGGAAAGAATATCCTACAAATGGCGTTATCAGGCGATTAAAGCGTAGAACAGATTGGAATAAAAAATGGTTAGCCACAATGGAACAACCACAAACGGTTGTAGATATTACCCAGCTAACATCTGTAATCCTCAAGCAAGAAAAAAAAGACTTATTGTTTGTAAACCCTTTGCCTGAAAGCATTACAAGCGCTAATGTTAATTTTCAGCCGGGTGGTTTTTTGTATGCAGAAAAATATTTGCAAAGCTTTTTGTACGACAGAAAAGCCAATTACATGAAAGCCATTAGCAAGCCGCTAGAAAGCCGAAAAGCTTGTAGCCGTTTGTCGCCATACTTAACTTATGGTAACTTGAGTATGCGACAAATATACCAAGCAGCACAGCAGGCTAAGCAAGCAACAGGCGATAAACGCAATATCAATTTTTTTACTAGTCGACTTATTTGGCATTGCCATTTTATACAAAAATTTGAGAGCGAATGCGCCATGGAATTTTATAACCTAAATAAGGGGTTTAATGCTATTAGAACAAACGTTGATGAAGCTAAATTATTGGCTTGGCAGCAAGGCAATACTGGCATTCCTTTGGTAGATGCTTGTATGCGTTGCTTACAACAAACAGGCTATCTTAATTTTAGAATGCGCAGCATGCTCGTAAGTTTTGCTACACATCATTTATGGCTGCCTTGGCAAGCGATAGCACCGCATTTGGCTAAGCTGTTCTTAGATTACGAGCCCGGTATTCATTACCCACAAATTCAAATGCAAGCAGGTACAACAGGTGTAAATACCATTCGTATGTACAACCCTATTAAGCAAGGGCAAGACCACGACCCAAAAGGCATTTTTATTAAGCAATGGTTGCCACAACTAGCAAAAGTGCCTGAACCTTTGATACACGAACCATGGAAAATGAGTTCACTTGAACAACAATTGCTAGGCTTTCAATTAGGTGTTGATTATCCTTTGCCAATTGTATCGGTAGAAGATGCTGCAAGATTTGCTCGTAACGAACTCTGGCGTGTGAAAAATAGTAACGAAACCAAGCAGTTAAATGGTGCTATACTTAAAAAGCATACCCAACGGAAAAGTGTAAAAGAGGAAATGTTACGCTTGCCAGGTGTAGATTTTGAGTAGATATCTTGCCAGTAAATGGGCATCTCTTTAATTGTATATTTGATGGCTTATCTAATTTTTGTTCAATGAAATTATTTCTATTACCTCTGTTTTTGTTTTTTGCAAAACCGTTATTGTCGCAAGTTGATACTGCTTCCCAAAAGTTGATTTTCTACGATGATTTTACAGCCTTAAAAAATAATTGGACACTTGGCGAGAACAAATACGAATCTTGTAAACTAGAAGATGGTTTGTATTTTTTAACCTCTAAAGGCCATGCTTATGGCGAAACATTGCCTATTGTAATTGATACAAAAAAAGATTTTGAGATTGAAGCTTCTATTAAACTAGTAGATGGTAGTGCAACATTTAAAAATTATAGTAGTATGTTGTTTTGGGGCCGAGATAGTTTGAATGGTTACTATTTTACATTCGCAAAAGATGGTTTTGTATCCGTATCAAATTGTGCAGGTATAAGTACTAGAAATTGTACAGTATATGATGGCTCGTTACAGAAATCTAATCTTAATCCTCATGAGTTTAATAAGTTTACTATTCGCAAAATAAAACGCACCTACTATTTTCTTATAAACGATGTACAGTTTTATAAAATGCCATTTGTGCCTTTTTTTGGAAATAATATTGGTATGGGTGCTGGTCGAAAATCTACAATAGCAATAGATTACTTAAGGGTTGCTTATTTGTAAAAATTACCAGCTTTTAAAAATTAGAAATAATAGCGACTTGCATTACCACATTAAAATAGCTTCAAAAAGGGCTTGGTTGGCTGCCAAAATTCTAAAAGCCAAGCAAGTGGCTATTGTATTTGGCAATACCATTTACCTACACAATACTTCTAAAGAAACTTTTGAAGCCAATAAACCTTGGTTAAAGCATGAATTAAAGCATATAGAACAGTATCAACAATTGGGCTATTGGCGCTTTATACTGCTGTATTTACTAGAAACTTTACGAAATGGTTACTACAATAATCGTTTTGAGGTAGAAGCAAGGGCTGCTGAACTTGAGTAAAACACTTTGTTTATTAAAAAATACAGTTCAAATATGGCTTAATTCATTTATTGTTATAAATTTATGCAAACCAAAAAAACGATGGATTTAAGTTCGCTTGATATTTTACCTGATTGGGATGACGAACGCTTTAAAAGAGATAGAAGCAGTGAAGGCGACGAATGGAAAACCAATGAGGCAGACGCTATTGCAAAGAAAATGTACCAACAATGGCGTGAAGTGTTCAACTTGGTGTATGCTTATGCTGATAATTTAAGTACGGATGAAGAAGATGAGTTAACCAATGGTACTACCGTTAAACAGCTGATTTACCAAAATATTATGCTGATTGCACCTAAGATTTTAAGCGCTGCACGTATAGATAGCTACGTGCTTAAAATGGAAAATGCCAGCATTATTAGAAATAATTGCAAAGAAATGATGGATCAAGTAAGTGTGGCAGTGATGCTAGGCATTGCAGATGAACAGCACGAGGCAGTGATTGAAGAAACAGTTGTGGTATTTAGAGAGCTATTTAAACAATGGGTAGCCACTTTTAAAAAAGATGATTACGAAGACGAATGGGGTTTATTTATATAAAATGATAGATAATACTAGTTACCTTTAATACAAAGCTAGTTGCGACAAATTGACTTGTAAAAACGTAACTGGGCATTCGGAAAATACAACTGGGTGCTCGGAAAACATAACTGGGCACTCTGAAAACGTAACTAGACGCTTTTTTGTGACAACTTGGCGCTAGTTTTGGCCAACTGGATGTTTGTAAAACCTAACTAGGTTTACGATAAGTATAACTGCCTTTATTTACATTAAATCTATAATTCGTCCATCTTCTACACGGTAAGGGCCGTTTAACTCAGGATTTTCTCTAATGGCTATTTCAATGTCTAAAAAGCAATTGTAAAAATGTTGCGCCAATAACTCTTCATCACCTGTTTCCCAATATTCGCCTTCATCGGTTACTTGTAAGTTAATAAAGTAATCTTGTATTTCTTGTAGCAGTTGTACTATTTTAACGTGTATAATCGTATCTGCAAATTGTGTTTTACAATATTCTTGCAAGTAATTATTCTCGTCAAACTCTAGTAGTAATGGGTCTGAAAATTCATGAGGCTGAATAGTAATACCTCTTGTAGCGCCTACATAATCCCAATCTTCATCGTCTTTTACACGCTGCAATAGCTTGTCCTTTGCTTCAAAAAAAGAAAATGTCATCGCATTGGTTTCTGCAAAAGTTTTTGCCGCCAACATTACCTTGTCATAATCTGCATTAGACCTTAATTGTCCTTCAAAATGTATTGTTACGCCCATGTTTTACGTTTTTTAGATGGTTACTATCTATTTGATTTCTATTCTGCTTTCTTAATCATCTCAATATGGTCTATACCATCTTCATCATATACATCGCTTGTTTGTATAAAACCAAAGCTTTCGTAGAAAGCTTTTAGGTATAGTTGTGCGCCTATTTTAATATCGCCATTACCCAATAATTGGTAACAAGCTTTAATGGCTTCTTGCATCAAAGCTCTACCTGCACCTGTGCCTCTGTAAGCAGGGCTGCACACCACACGGCCAATGCTCATTTGTACATAAGCTGTGTTTGGGGCTAATAATCTTGCAGAGCTAACCAAGTTATCACCATCGTAACCAAGCAAGTGGTGGCATTTTTGGTCTTTATTATCCATATCTAAAAACACACAATTTTGTTCTACCACAAAAACCTCGCTGCGTAGGCGTAGCAAGGCATATAGCTGCGTGTTGCTGAGATTATTAAAGTGAAGGCATTGCCATTGTAGTTGCATAAGTAGTTGCTGTATTACTTGTAGAAAGGCAACAAAGCTATTGTGCAAATTGTTAGCTGCATTGCGGTACGGGTTTTATTTTGCATTTTTGCCCACATTTTGAGAGAAGGATAGGAACACTGATGACACAGATTGGATGGATTTGCAGGATTTATTGGCGTCTCGCAGATAGTACAGATTTCGCAGAAATTAAAAAAGATGCTTAGAAATTGATACTACAAAGTAAAGTGACAATCTATCTAATCCATTTAATCTCTCTAAATCAAGGTTCAGACAAACAAAAAACAGAACATGCAGAAAAAAGTAGCCATCATTGGCGCAGGGCCTGCCGGGTTAACGGCGGCTTATTTATTGGGTAAGGCAAATGAAAGTGTGGTTGTGTTTGAGAAAGACCCTAAATATGTAGGCGGTATTTCACGTACAGAAACCTACAAAGGCTACAGTTTTGATATTGGCGGTCACCGTTTTTTTAGCAAAAGCAAAGAAGTAGAAGATTTTTGGACGGAGATTTTAGGCGATGAAATGCTAGAACGCCCAAGAAGTAGCCGTATTTACTACAATAAAAAGTTTTTCTCTTACCCTTTAGTGGCTATGGAAGCATTGCAAAAACTAGGTATTTGGGAAAGTGGTTTGTGTGTGTTGAGCTATTTACAGGCTAAAATCAGTCCTGTTAAAAACCCTACCAATTTTGAAGATTGGGTGGTGAATCAGTTTGGTAGACGTTTGTTTAATATTTTCTTTAAAACCTATACTGAGAAAGTTTGGGGCATTCCTTGCAACGAAATTTCAGCAGATTGGGCAGCGCAGCGCATTAAAGGGTTAAGCCTTAGTAGCGCTATTATGAATGCGGTTTTTAAACCAAAAAAATCTGCTAGTGGCGATAAAGACAAGGTGATTAAAACCTTGATAGACAGTTTTAGATACCCGAAAAAAGGCCCAGGTATGATGTGGGAGGTTTGTGCTGAAAAGTGCAAAAATATGGGAGTAACTATTGAAATGAACTGTGGTGTAATTGATGCAAAGTTGACCGATGGCAAATGGAGCGTTACCACTACTGATGGTAGAACGCTTGATGGTTTTGATAATGTGGTTTCTACAACACCAATGCGTGAATTGATTGGTTTTACGCAGCCTACTTTGCCAGGTGATGCTTTGAAAGCTGCACAAGGATTGAGTTACAGAGATTTTATTACGGTTGTTTTAATATGCAGAGATGAAGATGCATTTAACGATAACTGGATTTATATTCATGATCCAAATGTGAAAGTAGGTCGTATTCAAAACTTTAAAAGTTGGAGCCCTTACATGGTGCCAGATCCAGAAATGGCTTGCTATGGGTTAGAATATTTTTGCTTTGAAGGTGATGGTATGTGGACGAGTAAGGACGAAGAATTAATTGCATTAGCCAAAAATGAAATTGAACAAATTGGCCTGACTAAGCAATCTGCTGTTGTAGATGGCTATGTGGTGCGCCAACCAAAAGCTTACCCAGTGTACGACCATACTTATAAAGAAAATGTAGATGAAATTAGAGATGCGTTAAAAGCATATCCTGGTTTGTACTTGGTAGGCAGAAACGGTATGCACAAATACAATAATCAAGATCACAGCATGATGACAGCAATGTTGGCTGCCAAAAATATTATTGCTGGCCAAGAATTATTTGATGTGTGGGACGTAAATGAAGATGCAGAATACCATGAAAGTGGTGATAGAGGTGCAGAAGACGATCATGCATACGACAAAGCAGGTATTATTGGTAGAATGGTACCGCAGAAAATACATTAGTACCTACTGATTTTTTAACAGCTGATTGTTTTGATTTGAAAGATTGGCTATGATAATAAAACAGGCTGTCTCATATTTTGAGATAGCCTCTTTTATTTTGTATTTAACCCAATTAAAGAAGCTAGTTGAGTTGTGGGTCTAGTGGATAATTAGGCATTAATTCGTATTCACCACCCAAGCCCTTTAGTGCATCTTTCCATATTAATTCAGGCTTGGTACTAAATACCAGTTTACTATTGGCAGCACGAATAATCCAACTTTTCTCTGCTATTTCCTCTTCAAGTTGGTTTGTGCCCCAACCGCTGTAACCAATAAAAAAGCGAATATCTTTTTCAGTAAGACTACCAGTTTTCAGTAATGCCCTTACTTGTTCAAAATTGCCGCCCCAATAAATGCCATTGCCTATATCTGTGCTTTCATCTATAAAATCAGGGCAGGTGTGTATAAAGTGGATGCTATTTTTTTGAACAGGCCCTCCTTCATACACAGGAAAATTAATACCTTCTAAACCTTCTACTAAATCGCCAATACCAAGTTCAAATTGTTTGTTAAAAACAAAGCCCACACTGCCTTCAGCGTTATGCTCGCAAATGATGACTGCGGTTCTTAAGAAATTAGGATCTTTTAAAAAAGGGTCAGAAATAAGAATGACACCTGTTGTTAATGCTTCAATCATGCAAGGAAAATAGTAAATTTTGCTACACGAAAGCAATTTTTTGTGCGGTATTCTGTCGGTTGTTTAGTTTTTGTTTTATTGCTATTTGTTGAATGGCAATACTAGCCTACACTTTACAATTATCTATACCAAAGTTTTAACACTAGTTAGAATTATATTTGCCAAGATGAAAAGAGCTTTACCCCTAATAGTTGTATTAACATCGTTGTCTTTTTTAGGACTTATATTGTTACAGGCGTCTTGGCTTAAGAACTTACTTGAAGTTCGTGAAGCCCAATTATTTTCAAAAATTTATAGTGCAAGTACAGAAGTAGCTGTTGACCTAGCAAAAGGTAATGGCAGCGCGCCGTTGATTAAAACACCAAAACGTATGGGCTTTGGTAGATTTAATACTGATATATCTAGACTAATAAAGCCCCCAACAGTAGAGGAACGTTATTCTACAACTGATGTTTTTAACAAACTTAAAAATGTGTACGAGGGTAGTGAACTTAAAAATCTACATTTTGAATTTGCCGTTATTAATGGCTCGGCAGATTTAGAAATGCGCTCTAATAATTTTGAAACTGAATATTACGATACGCTACATAATAAACGACTGTTTATAGCTATTGCGCCAGAAAGTGCAAGCGATTTAGAAGGTATTGGTCCTTTTGAACACCTAATAGTAATAGTGCCAGATTTTAAAAAACAAGTTTGGGGTTCTTTACGTTGGATAATTGCAGGTGGTGCAGTGTTTATGTTAGTAATTTTTGCTGCTTTTTTTGTAACACTTAGAACCTTGTTTAATCAAAAGAAGCTGAGTGAAATCAAAAGTGATTTCATCAATAATATGACGCATGAGTTTAAAACACCTATTGCCACCATATCGCTTGCTGTAGATGCTATAAAAAATGAAAAGGTACAAAACGATAAAGAAAAGCTAGCTTATTTTACTGGCATTATTAAGGAAGAAAATAAGCGCATGAACAAGCATGTAGAAACGATACTACAAGCAGCTTTGCTAGAAAAGCAAGAGTTGCAATTGCAGTTGGTTGACCTTCATATTCATGACACGTTACATCATATCTTGGATAATTATGTACTACAGTTAGAAGATAAAAATGGTAAGGTTGACTTACAGCTAAATGCTAAGAACGATGTTGTTCAAGCAGATGAAGTACATTTTACCAACTTGATATCTAACTTAATAGATAATGCCATAAAATACAGCAATGATAATGTGCACATTAAAATTACCACACACAGTACCAATAAGTATTTTGTAATGAGCGTTCAGGATAATGGTATAGGTATGAGTAAAGAAAGTGTAAAACGCATATTTGAGAAATTTTACCGTGCCCATACAGGTAATGTTCACAATGTAAAAGGCTTTGGTCTAGGCATGAGTTATGTAAAAACTGTGATAGATGCGCATAAAGGCAAAGTGAAAATTGATAGTGCAATAGGTAAAGGCACTACGTTTACAGTTGAAGTACCTTTTCGCCAAGCGTAAAAATGCTAAACGAGAAAGGTGAAACGTGAAATGTTCTATGTAGTAAAATTGATTTTACGTTTGACGTTTCACCTTTCACTTCATAATTCCTTCATCAATAAACAACCATCACCATAGCTTAAAAAGCGGTAATCGTTATTAAGTGCATGGTCGTAAATCATTTTCCAATTATCACCAACAATAGAAGCGATTAACAGCAGCAAGGTTGATTGTGGTTGGTGAAAGTTGGTAACCAAACCTTCAGCAACTTGCAATTGATAGCCCGGTGCTATAATGATTTGTGTTTTGGTAATCAAACGCTCAAGTTGTTTGGCTTTCATCCAATTTGCCAAAGCTGTCAAGGCATCTTCTAGAGTTATGTTTTGTGGTAAATCGTAAGCGTCCCATTGTGAAATTGTTGGTACTATTTCACGTTTCACGTCTTTCGTTTCACCTAATTTCACACCTAACCAATACAAACTTTCAATGGTTCTAAGTGATGTTGTACCTACTGCAATAATTGGTTTAGGATGATGCTGAATTAAATGTTCAATCAATTCAATACGCACATCAATAAATTCTGTGTGCATTTCATGTTCATCCATTGTAGCGGCTTTAACAGGTTTAAAAGTACCTGCGCCAACATGTAGTGTTACAAAGTCTCTTTTAATGTTTTTATCATCTAGCTTCTTAAACAATTCTTCTGTAAAATGCAGGCCAGCAGTAGGTGCAGCAACGCTACCGTCGTGCTTGGCATAAATTGTTTGATAAGTGCTTCTGTCTGCCTCTTCTGCGTCTCTATTTAAGTAGGGTGGCAAAGGTATTAAACCTGCTATGTGCAGTATTTCAGCAAATGTTAAATCCTCATTATTCCAACTTAATTCTATTATAAAACAATCAGGTAACTGCGCTACTTTCTTAACTTCAATTGTTGTACTATCGTTAATTGTTTTAGTTAGCGATGTTTCTTTCCATTTTTTTGCACCGCCTACTAAACATTTCCAAAGCACCCTACCCTTTTGCAGCATAGCAGTGGTAATATTAGCATATTGTTCGTGCGGTTCTAAGCAAAATATTTCTATCTGTCCACCAGTTGGTTTTGTAAAAATGAGTCTTGCTTCTACAACTTTGGTATTATTAAAAATGAGTAAGCTATCGCTTGGTAAATGCGCATCTAAATGTTTGTACTGACTTTCTGAAATTTTCCCACTTTTAAACACCAAAAGCTTGCTT
The DNA here is from genome assembly GCF_056745525.1 of Parasediminibacterium sp. HNIBRBA5674. Lineage (NCBI taxonomy): Bacteria > Pseudomonadati > Bacteroidota > Chitinophagia > Chitinophagales > Chitinophagaceae > Parasediminibacterium > Parasediminibacterium sp. HNIBRBA5674. The sequence goes on from NZ_JBQWIE010000002.1 coordinate 75,104, forward strand.
TCGTCTCTTTTTGGTAGTGGATGCTTCGCAATTTTTTCATCTGGTAAATGGTAGCTAAAGTCAGTTATTGACAATTTTTTCGGATGAATCATTTTACTTCAATCTTTTTAAATAGTTGATTTTCAATTTTATTTTACAATTAAACACCTTTAAATCACAGTTGTGCACACTCTATTCACACGAAAAAGTGAAAATATAGTGCCATTTGCCCTGAAAGGCAATACTGTATTGCCTTTCAGGGCATAAAATACTGTGGATAAATACAAACTCTTAGAATTTGTATTTCCAGTGGGAAATTGTGTTATTTTGTGTTAAGAAATGGTAATTCTTAACACAAATTCTCTAACATGGTAGGTTTTCACGGTGAATATGAAGCAACAGTCGACTCAAAGGGTCGCTTCTTGCTGCCTAGTGCCCTGAAAAAACAATTGCCAGAAGGGGAAAATCGTTTCATCCTTTCTAGAGGATTTGAAAACTGTTTAACCCTTTATCCTATGAAAACATGGGAGGCGATTTTAGAGAAGTTTAAAAAATTAAACCAATTCGACCCAAAGGTAAGACAGTTCACTCGTCAGTTTTTGAATGGTGCTACTGAAATAGAATTGGATAGTGCAGGAAGAATGATGTTGTCTGCATCTTTTAAAGCTTACGCAAGCATTACAAAAGATGTGGTGATAGCTGCAACGCTAGACAAGTTTGAAATATGGGATGCTGTTAAATATAATGAGGCAATTAGCAAGTTGTCGGCAGAAGACTTTAGCAATTTGGCAAACGAAGTAATGTCTGACGACAAAACGTAAAAGCTATGAGTGATTTGCAAAACATAGAACAGCAGCCTGCGCATTTAGATTATCACGTGCCTGTGTTATATACAGAAACACTTGATGGCCTAAATATTAAAGCAGATGGTGTGTATGTTGATTGCACGTTTGGTGGTGGTGGGCACAGCAGAGGTGTTTTAAAAAGTTTGGGTGAAGCTGGTAAGTTGATAGCTTTTGATCAAGATGCAGATGCGATAAAAAATATACCTGAGGATAGTAGAGTTACGTTTGTGCCGCAGAATTTTCGCCATTTGCAACGCTTTTTACGCTTGCATAAAGTGAGTAAGGTAAATGGTGTGTTGGCAGATTTGGGTGTAAGTAGTCATCAGTTTGATGAAGGTGAGAGAGGGTTTTCAATTCGCTTTGATGGTCCACTTGATATGCGAATGGATCAGCGGCAAAGTTTAACGGCTGCAACTATTGTGGCTACATATTCTGAGCAGCAATTGCATAAAATGTTTGAGCAGTTTGGTGAAGTGAGTAACTCTAAAACATTGGCAAAGCATATTGTAGAAGCGAGAAAACAAATGCAGGTGCAAACCATTTTACAGTTTAGGGCAATGATTAGTCCTGTTGTAAAAGGTAATCCAAATAAGTATTTGGCCCAAGTATTTCAGGCTTTGCGAATAGAAGTAAATGCAGAAATGGAAGCGCTGAAAGACATGTTGTTGCAGTTGAATGATGTGGTAGAAGTGGGTGGAAGAGCTGCTATTATTACGTTTCACTCGCTTGAAGATAGATTGGTGAAGTTGTTTTTTAAGAATGGTGATTTTGAAGATGAGGCTGATGATAACCCATTTGTGCAACATACGAAAGTGCAACGCTGGAAATTGATAACAAAAAAACCAATTACAGCTACAGCAGATGAGTTGAAGAAAAACACAAGAAGTAGAAGTGCAAAGTTGCGAGTGGCAGAAAAGATATAACCGCTGATTAATAGTGATAAAGCGGATTTGCTATGATTTTAAAATTTAAAATTGAGAGTGACAGAAAAGCAAGACTATAGTCATCAAGTGAAAGAGAAGAAAACAGCTTTAAAAGCTGTTAGAGATAGCATTGTTGGTGGTAAATGGATTGCTAAAAACTTGAACTTCTTTTTGTTTTTATCGGTTTTGGCTATTGTGTATATCGCTAATGGTCACATGGCTGATAGGGCAATACGAGATATTAATAAAACGCAGAAAGAGATAAAGGAATTGCAGTACGAATATAAGACGATAAAAAGCGAGGTGATGTTTAAGAGTGAAGAGGTGCAGGTGTTAAAAGCGGCAGAGCCATTGGGGTTAAAGATTAGTAAAGAGGTGCCGCAGCGTTTGGTAAGTGAAAAATAAGATTGCTTAATTGTTATTATAAATGGACGTAAAAAAAGACATACTATGGCGGGTGTACTTAAGCTACATCGTAATGGTGATAATATGTCTAGCCATTTTTGCAAAAGCATTTTACATACAACAGGTACAGGGCGAAAGCTGGCGCAGCATGAGCGATAGTTTGCATCAAAAAATTGAAGAAGTAGATGCAGAGCGAGGAACGATTTACAGTGAGGATGGTCAAATGTTGAGTACGAGTGTGCCAAAATTCAATATCTATATAGACTTTGCCGCTGATGGCTTAAGAGAGAAAAGTGGTGTATGTTTTAGAGAAAATGTGGACAGCTTATCTATCTGTTTGGCCAATTTGTTTAACGATAAATCGGTAGGCGATTACAAGCGTTTGCTACAACAAGGTTTTAAAAATCGTGATAGATATTACTTATTGCAAAAAGGGATTTCTTATCGTCAGTATGAGACTTTGAAGCAATTTCCTTTGGTGCGTTTGGGGAAAAATAAAAGTGGTTTTATAGTAGATGAGCAAACGATTCGTTTAAATCCATACAAATTATTGGCTTATAGAACAATAGGTTTAGATAGAGAAAATGCGCAAAAAATTGGCTTGGAAAAAACCTATGACACTTTGCTGAAAGGTACAACTGGCAGGCGTTTGGTGCGATATATAGCTGGCGGTGCAAGTATACCTGTTGACGATGAACAAATAGAGCCAGAGAATGGAAAAGATATTGTAACCACGTTGGATGTTTTTATACAAGAGGTAACAGAAAATGCTTTGATGAAGATGATGGTAGGTAACGAGGCAGTGCATGGTTGTGCTATTGTAATGGAAACAAAAACTGGTAAAGTAAAAGCAATTGCTAATTTGGGTAGAAGGCAAGATGGTACTTATTCAGAAGATTATAATTATGCGATTAGTCCATCTGAACCGGGTTCAACATTTAAGTTGGCTACCATGATGAGCTTGCTTGAGGATAAAAAAATTACACTGAATAGTGTGGTGAATTTGAATGGTGGTTCATGGCCAATAAATGGTCAAACAGTGTTTGATTCTGAGCAGCATGGCAAGTTTGATGTAACGGTAAAAGATGCATTTGCATTGAGTAGTAATGTAGGTATGGCAAAATTGGCATTAGCTAGTTATGGTAACAATCCTAGGCGTTTTATCCAGCATTTGCATGATATGCACTTAGATACTTTAACTGGTATTGATATTACTGGTGAACGTAACGCTGTGATACCAAAGCCTGGTACTAGAAATTGGAGTTCTATTTCATTGCCATGGATGGCTTTTGGTTACAACATAGAAGTGACGCCATTGCAAACAGCTACATTTTATAATGCAGTTGCTAACGGTGGCAAAATGATGAAGCCTTATCTATTAAGCGCAGTGAAAGAAGAGGGTGAATTGATAAGTGTGAACGAGCCGAAGGTATTGATAGATAAAGTTTGTAGCGATGCTACAATACAGCAGTTGAAGGCATGTTTAGAAGCTGTATGTACTGATGGTACTGCAAAAGAGCTCTTTAAAAATTCTACTTACAAAGTGGCTGGTAAAACAGGTACCGCATTGGTGGCAGATGGTAATAGAGGTTATGCTGATCAAATTTATCAAACATCGTTTGCTGGTTATTTTCCTGCAAATGACCCACAATACACAATAGTTGTGGTAATTAAAAATAAGCCTAAAGCTGTTTTACATTATGGTGCAACTGTTGCTGGTCCTGTGTTTAAAGAGATAGCTGATAGATTATACACTAACTATGTAAGGCAGGTTAATTATACAAATGCTAATAAGAAGGTAGATAGTACAAATGCTTTTTACTATACAGGCTCAAAGCAAGATATAAAGCACTTGGCTAGCAATTTACAACTTGGTTATAAAGATGTTGGTATTGTTACTGATGAATGGTTAGATGTGAATGTAAATAAAGGTGCTGTTGGCTTTTTAGCTAAGCCACTAGATGTAAAAACAATGCCACAGTTAAAAGGTATGGGGCTAAAAGATGTAGTGGTGTTGTGTGAAAATATTGGATTGAAGGTATCTGCTAAAGGAAAAGGAAGAGTCGTGAATCAATCCATATTGCCAGGGCAATCGTACGCAAAAGGACAAATTTTAAACATAGAACTTAATTAATGCAAACACTACAAGACATACTATACAAGGTGCATTTGCAGCAAGTGCAAGGTGCTACTAATATTCAAGTGTCTGCTATTGTTATAGATAGTCGTAAGGTAGTTGCAGGTTCTGTATTTGTTGCTATTAAAGGCTTGCAGAGTGATGGTCATACTTATATAGCTAAGGCGGTGAGTCTTGGTGCAGTAGTAATTGTTTGTGAAGTAATGCCTGAAACTTTTGTAGATGGTATTACATACATACAGGTGAAAAATAGTAATGAAGCCGTGGCTTTTATGGCAAACAATTTTTATGGCGAGCCATCATTGCGTACAAAGCTTGTAGGCGTTACAGGTACTAATGGTAAAACAACCATAGCAACTGTGCTTTTTAAATTATTTACACAACTAGGTTATAAATGTGGTTTGATTAGTACCGTACAAAATCAAATTGCAAATGACATAATACCAGCTACACATACAACGCCAGATGCAGTAAGCTTAAATGCTTTGTTGCATCAGATGGTTGAGCAAGGTTGTTCGCATGTATTTATGGAATGCAGTAGCCATGCAATTCATCAGCATCGGATCACTGGTTTGCAATTTACAGGTGCGTTGTTTAGCAACATTACACATGACCATTTAGACTATCATAAAACCTTTGATGAATACATTAGGGTAAAGAAAAAGTTCTTTGATGATTTGCCTTCAAATGCTTTTGCAATAAGCAATGCAGACGATAAGCGTGGCGAAGTGATGTTGCAAAATACCCATGCTAAAAAGTATTTCTACAGCCTTAAAACAATGGCTGATTTTAAGGGGAAAATATTGGATAATGCATTAACGGGTTTGCAAATGACCGTTAATGAAATGGAAGTGCATTTTAGATTGATTGGTGAGTTTAATGCCTACAACTTGTTAGCTGTATATGGTGCAGCAGTTTGCTTAGGTGAAGATAAATATGAAGTGCTTACCGCATTAAGTATGCTTACTGGTGCAGAAGGGCGTTTTGATTATGTTATTAGTAAGCAATTAATCATTGGTATTGTTGATTATGCACACACACCTGATGCTTTAGAGAATGTATTGGCTACCATAAAAAAGCTACGTAAAGGTCATGAGCAAGTAATTACAGTAGTAGGCTGTGGTGGCGATAGAGATAAAACCAAGCGGCCAATTATGGCACAAGCTGCTTGCGCACTAAGCGATAAAGTGATTTTAACAAGCGATAATCCAAGAACAGAAGATGCTGCTGCTATTTTGGCTGATATGGAACAAGGTTTAGATAGCGCAGGTAGAAGAAAGTCGCTAACGATTGCTGATAGGAAAGAAGCCATTAAAACAGCTGTGAGTTTGGCAAGAGAAGAAGATATCATTTTGGTAGCAGGTAAAGGGCATGAAAAGTATCAAGATATCAACGGCATAAAACATCCTTTTGATGATAAACAAGTGTTGAGAGAGATGTTTGAATTGCTTGAAAAATAGATGCCCCCTTTGTCCTCCTAAAGAGGAGTTATTGACGGGTAATTTATCAAGGTTAAGATGTTGAAAATATTTATCACAGTTAAAAATTAAGCATCTAAAATTCCCCCTTTGGGGGATTTTAGGGGGCTAACAGCTATTATGTTATACCATTTATTTACATGGCTAGATAAGCACTTTGAAATTCCTGGCTCAGGGTTATTTCAGTTCTTAACGTTTCGCATAGCGATGGCTGTATTGTTGTCTTTAATCATTGCAACAGTATATGGTAAGCGTATTATTTTATTGCTTCAAAAAAAACAAATTGGTGAAAGTGTTAGAGACTTGGGTTTAGAAGGTCAAGCGCAAAAGAAAGGCACACCTACAATGGGCGGTATCATTATTTTATTAAGCATTTTAATACCAACCTTGTTGTTTGCCAATCTAGATAAAGTGTATATCCGCTTAATGGTATTGTGTACAGTTTGGCTAGGTGTTATAGGCTTTTTAGATGACTTGTTTAAAATACGTGCAAGGCAAGCTGCTAAAGCAAAAGGTGAGGCTTATAAGAAAAAAGATAGTGATGGTTTGGCTGGTATTTCCAAGATCATTGGCCAGGTTGGTTTAGGTATTATTATAGGTACTACACTATATTTTAGTAATGCTGTAACTGTAGAAAGAGAAGTGTTTACATCACCGCAAGCACAATTGCAAAGAGGCGAGAAGCTAGCAAAAGATACCAATATCATTGTTCGTAAAATAAATGGTATTGAAAAAAGATTTGTAAAAGTGAAGACGCCGATTACAACAATTCCTTTTGTAAAAAACCATGAGTTTAATTACAGTAAGTTAATTACTTGGATGGGTAAAGGTGCTGAAGATTATACTTGGATTGTCTATATCATCATTGTTACGTTGATTATTACTGCTGTATCAAATGGTGCTAATCTAACCGATGGGCTTGATGGCTTAGCAGCTGGTGTTAGTGCTATCATAGGTATATGCATCGGTGTATTTGTGTACGTAAGTGGTAACTACATTTTTGCCGATTACTTCAATGTGATGTATATACCAAACCTTGGTGAGTTATCCATTTTTGTAGGTGCATTTGTGGGTGCTTGTATTGGGTTCTTGTGGTATAATGCTTATCCAGCACAGGTTTTCATGGGCGATACGGGTAGTTTGGCTTTGGGCGGTATCATTGCTTCACTTGCAATTATTGTACGTAAAGAATGGTTGATACCTATTTTCTGTGGTGTGTTTTTGGTAGAGAATTTAAGTGTGATTATTCAAGTGAGCTACTTTAAATACACGAAGAAAAAGTATGGTGAAGGTAGAAGAGTGTTTTTGATGAGTCCACTTCACCACCACTATCAAAAGAAAGGTTTTCACGAAAATAAAATTGCTATCAGATTTTGGATTATTACAGTATTGCTAGTTGTAGCAAGTATTGTGACGCTTAAGATTAGGTAGGCAAAGCTCAATAAAGAACAAGACTTTGAAGTGTGCGACGCAACGAAGTTGAATAGAATTACAAAAGCTGGTTAACAAAGAAATAGCCCCTAACCCCTAAAGGGGAATTATAAAAGGAAAGTAAATGCAGGAAACGAATATCCATATAAAAGATTCACAAAGCACCCCATCAGGGACGGGGGGGCATCGCCTTGTAATACTTGGCGGGGGCGAAAGCGGTGTTGGTGCTGCCTTGCTTGGTAAGCAGCAAGGCTATGATGTGTTTTTAAGTGATGGTGGTTTGCTGAAAGCTGCGTACAAACATGAATTGGTTGTTAATGGTATTGCATTTGAAGAAGGCCAACATACAAGCGACATTGTTCTTGCAGCAAATGAAATAGTGAAGAGCCCTGGTATACCTGAGAAGAATGAAATGATGCAAGCAATAAGGGCTAAAGGTATTAAAGTGGTAAGTGAAGTTGAACTAGCTTATAGATTTAAAGGCGATGCAAAAATTATTGCTATTACAGGTAGTAATGGTAAAAGTACTACAACGGCTTTAACGCATCACATCTGTATAAAAGCAGGCTTGGATGCAGCATTGGTTGGTAACATTGGCTACTCGTTTGCGAAGCAAGTAGCTGAAGACCCTAAGCCATATTATGTAGCAGAAATCAGTTCGTTTCAGCTAGATGATATAGACCAATTTAAACCAGATGTGGCCATACTATTAAACATCACAGAAGATCACTTAGACAGGTATGATTACAAGTTTGAAAACTACATAAACAGTAAGTTTAGAATCATAGAAAATCAAACGACAGACGATTATTTTATTTACTGTGACGACGACGATATAATACTGAATAAACTAAATACACTAACCATTAATTCTAACCCACTACCATTCTCAATGAAACACGAAATCAAAAAAGGCGGCTACATTAAAGGCGATCAAATGATGCTACGCATACAAGAAGAACGCGTAAGCATGAGCATTTACGATTTTGCCTTAAAAGGTAAGCACAACAACTACAACACAATGGCAGCAGGCATTGCAGCAACTACAATTGGTATTAGAAAAGAGAAAATTAGAGAAGCTGTTGCTGACTTTCAAAGTTTAGAACATCGTAATGAATTTGTAGCATCGGTACGCGGTGTAGAATTTATTAACGATAGTAAAGCTACCAATGTAAATAGCACTTGGTTTGCACTTGAAAGTATGAATAAGTCTACCATTTTAATACTTGGTGGTGTTGATAAAGGCAATGACTATAGCCTGATTGCAGACCTTGTAAAAGAGAAAGTAAAAGCGATTGTGTGCATGGGTAAAGACAATAAGAAAATTGTTGCTGCCTTTAAAAACATTGTGCCATCAATTATTGAAACAGACAATGCACAGGATTGTGTAAAAGCTTGTTTTAAAGTGGCTACAAAAGGCGATGCTGTTTTGCTTAGCCCTGCTTGTGCAAGCTTCGATTTGTTTAAGAATTATGAAGACAGAGGCAATCAGTTTAAAGATGCTGTAAAGGAACTGTAATAATTTACGATGTCTGATTTGGGATTTGTGATTTTTCCAATTAAACATCAAACATCTAAAATCATACTTCAAAAATGGTAGATACACTATTTTCTCAAATGCCTTCTGTACAAGGAATGCGAAGCCAACTGGCCTTGCGTACCCGTGGCGATAAGTTTATTTGGGGGATAGTGATTTTGTTAGCATTGATTTCGGTGTTGGTAGTGTATAGTGCCACTGGTTCCTTGGCATATAAAATGAATAAAGGCAACAATGAAGTGTATTTGTTTAAGCAAGTTGCTTTTATGATGATTGGCTTGGCATTAATTTACTTTATGCACCGAGTAAACTATACTATTTACAGTAAAGTGGCTTGGATATTTTTTCTCGTAGCAATACCATTATTGCTATACACATTGTTCTTTGGTACAGAAATTAATAAAGGTAGTAGGTGGATAAAACTACCTATTATCAACATGACATTTCAAACGAGTGACTTTGCAAAGTTGGCTTTGTTTATGTACCTGTCAAGAACCTTGAGTAAAAAACAGGAAGTAATTAAAGATTTTAAAAAAGGCTTTTTACCAGTAGTAATTCCAGTAGCAATTATTTGCGCTTTAATTATGCCGGCAAACCTGTCAAATGCTTTATTAACTGGTGCTACATGCTTGTTGCTCATGTTTATTGGTCGTGTAAGCACCAAGCATATTTTGCTAACAATTGGCATAGCAGCAATTCCTATTGCGCTTATTATAGGTGTGGCAGTATTGTTGCATGATGGTAAGCAAAAGCAACAACCAGTAAGAGAAACAACTACTGAAAACAGTAAGTTGTTTAAACGTTTTGATACTTGGGTAAAGCGTGTACAAGATTTTATGTACGCCAAAAATGAAGAAGTACCTTATCAGGTTCAGCAGGCAAAAATTGCCATTGCCAATGGTGGTATTTTGGTAGGCTTAGGGCCAGGTAATAGTCGTCAGCGAAACTTTTTACCACAAGCCTATAACGACTTTATTTATTCAATAATCATAGAAGAATATGGCTTGCTAGGTGCAGCTTTTATCATATTAATTTACTTGGTGTTCTTGTTTAGAGGCATCAGGGTTTTTAGAAAATGTCCTTATGCATTTGGTGCATTTTTGGCGCTAGCATTAAGCTTTACATTGGTCATTCAAGCAATAGCCAATATGGCCGTAAATGTAAATCTAGTGCCGGTTACAGGGGTTACGTTACCTCTAGTAAGTATGGGCGGAAGTTCGTTTTTATTTACATGTGCAGCCATCGGTATTATACTAAGTGTGGCACGAAATGTAGAGATAATGGAAGGCAAAGAACCTTTACCACAAACAGATTATTTACAGCCGCAAACGGTAGCCCCTAGCCCCGAAGGGGAACAAATAAATTGAGTATAAATGAGTGTACTAGATAACAATATAAAACCGACTCACAGCACCCCTTATGGGGCGGGGGGGCGTATCATCATTGCAGGTGGCGGTACTGGCGGACATATTTTTCCTGCCATAGCCATAGCCAATGCTATCAAGCAATTGCAGCCCGATGCGGATATTTTATTTGTAGGCGCAGAAGGTAAAATGGAAATGGAAAAAGTGCCACAAGCAGGTTATCCCATCAAAGGTTTAACCATTGTAGGTTTTAATAGAAGTTCTTTGATAAAAAATGCAGGATTACCACTTAAAATTATCAAGAGTTTTATACAAGTGCGTAATATTTTTAAGCAGTTTAAACCCACTGCCGTTATTGGTGTTGGTGGCTATTCAAGTTTTCCTGTATTACGTGTAGCTCAAAGCAAAGGCATACCAACCTTTATTCATGAGAGTAACTCATTTGCAGGTAAAGCCAATATGATGCTTGGTAAAAAAGCAACGAAAATATTTGTAGCTACTGATGGTATGGAATCATTTTTTCCAGCCAATAAAATAGTCGTTACTGGTAATCCTGTTCGTGCAAGCATTGCACACAGCAAGGTTACACAAGCCGAAGCATTATCATTCTTTGGCTTACAAAGCAATATTAAAACGGTATTGGTTGTAGGCGGTAGTTTAGGCGCTAAAAGTATTAATGATGCCATTGCTAATCATATTGAAACCTTCTCAGAACAAGGATTGCAATTGATTTGGCAGACGGGTAAAACAAATGCTGCGCATTATAAAACGCTAGCAAATGGTAAGCCTAATGTATGGGTAAGTGAGTTTATTACACAAATGGAAATGGGTTATGCAGCAGCTGACATTGTAATCAGTAGGGCAGGCGCTATGGCGGTAACAGAATTGTGCGTAGCTGGTAAGCCATCCATATTTGTACCTTATCCATTTGCAGCAGAAGACCATCAAACAGCTAATGCTATGGCCTTGGTAAACAAGAAAGCGGCGCTACTAGTAAAAGACAGTGATGTAAATGAAGCATTGATAAATGCAGTATTAGAACTCAGTAAAAATGAATTATCGCAACAAGTGTTGCAACAAAATATTAGTGCATTGGCTATTAAAAACGCCGATGAAGTAATTGCGAAACAAATCTTATACCCCTAGCCCCTAAAGGGGAACAATAAAAAGCGAATAGTAAATGAAGCCAAATAATAAAATAATTGATAAACTTCTTAACTCCCCTTCAGGGGTTGGGGGTATCTATTTCATTGGCATCGGTGGCATTGGTATGAGTGCTTTGGCAAGATATTTTCATTCGAAAAATGTAGTGGTTAGTGGCTACGATAAAACGCAAACACCGCTTACGAAAGCATTAGAAGATAGCGGTATTGCTATCCATTATCATGAAGATCTTGATGGCATACCTAAAGATGTAGATGCAGTTGTGTACACACCTGCAATACCTGCTAATCATGCAGAGCTAGTGTATTATCAAACCAATGGTTATACAGTAGTAAAGCGCAGCGATGTGTTGCAATGGATAAGCGAAAGTTCTTTTAATATCTGCATTGCTGGTACGCATGGTAAAACTACCACCACCTCAATGATAGCGCATATTTTAAGGCATACTGGCTATGGTTGTAATGCGTTTTTAGGTGGTATTGCTGCCAACTATAACACTAATTTTTGGAGCAGCGAGAACAATGTGGTGGTGGTAGAAGCTGATGAGTACGATAGAAGTTTTTTGAAATTAAGCCCTGATGTAGCCATCATTACATCAATGGATGCAGACCATTTAGACATTTATGGTACGGCTGAAGAAGTAGAAAATGCATTCATTCAGTTTTCACAAAAAGTAAAACCTGGTGGTTGTTTAATTACAAAGTATGGACTTACTAGGGCTAGTGAATTTACAGTGCCAGACCATTGTACATATAGTTTGAATGATAGCCTTGCAGATGTGCATGTGGACAACTTGCAGGTTGTAAATGGTAGCTATCAATTTGATGTGGTGAACTCATATTGGACAGTTGATAATGTGGTATTGCACATGGGTGGGCTACACAATATTGAAAATGCGATTGTTGCCATTAGTGTAGGAAAGTATTTGAAAATAGATAACGAAAAGATCAAAGCCGCTGTAGCTGATTTTAAAGGTGTAAAGCGCAGGTTTGAATACTTATTGAAGAATGATAAGCACGTTTTAATTGATGACTACGCACATCATCCTACAGAGTTAGAAGCATTGATAAGTGGTGTAAGAAGCTTGTTTGCTGATAAAAAGTTGACGCTTGTTTTTCAGCCGCATTTATTTAGTAGAACCAACGATTTGGCAGCTGAATTTGCAGCAAGCTTAAGCATGGCTGATGAGGTAATATTATTACCAATTTATCCTGCAAGAGAACTACCAATGCCTGGCGTTACAAGCGAATTGATATTGGATAAAATGACATTGGCTCACAAACAAGTATTGGCTAAAGAAGCCATGCTAGAATGGATGCAAGTAAACAAAGCTGAACTAGTGGTAATGGCTGGTGCAGGCGATATTGATACCTTATTACAACCTCTAAAAAATATATTGACAACTGATTAATGAACTGGAAAAAACGACTGGTACAAGTATTATGGCTGCTAGCTGGCATTGGAACAATTGTATTGTTTGGCGCTGCTATGCAACAGAAAAACCATAAAACTTGTGCAGGCGTTAAGGTGGAAATTACAGGTGTAGAAGATCATTTGTTTATTGATGAAAATGATGTGTTAGCTATTATCAATAGTAAATCGGTTGTTAGTAATCAAGCGACGAGTAAGATAGATTTAAGAGCCATTGAAACGGCTTTAGAAGCAACAGCTTGGGTAAAAAAAGCTGAACTGTTCTTTGATAACAAACAAGTGTTGCAAGTGAAAATTGTAGAGCGTCAGCCGGTGGCAAGAGTGTTTACTGCTGAAGGCACTTCTTTTTATGTAGATAGTAATGGCTTGCGACTACCGCTTAGCGAAAAGTTGAGTGCAAGAGTGCCCATGTTTACCAATTTTCCAAGTGATAGACCTGTTTTAGCAAAGCCAGATAGCTTACTGCTAGAAAGTGTAGTAGCCCTTGGTAAATACATAGTAGCAGATAGCTTTTGGATGGCGCAAACGGCACAGATTGCTATTACACCACAAGCAACATTTGAAATAGTACCAACGCTTGGTGACCAAATAATTGTTTTTGGCACAGCCGATGATTATGCAGCTAAGTTTAATAGGCTATACACGTTTTATAAAAAAGCTTGGGTGCAAAACGGCATTAATACTTACGAGAAATTGGACGTTCAGTATAATAACCAAGTGGTAGCTGTAAGAAGAGGTACGGCACAAATAGCTGTTGATTCTGCAAAGGCGAAAGCGATGTTGCAGATGAATTTAGATGCTTTGGTTACAGACTCAGTAAAAAATATTTCAACCCCTACAGTAAAAATAGATTCGTTAAAACCTAAAAAACAAACAGTTAGCATAGATGACAAAAAAAAGTTAGCCGATAATAAAATTAAGAATAATAAAAAGAAAGTAAATCCGTTATCAATAGTGAAGAAGCCTGCTTTAGCTAAACCAAAAGCAGAAATGAAGAAGCGTGGTGGGGGATAAAAGTTGATAAAAGGACAAAGCGATGCAGTGAGTGACACAACGAAGACACATTGAAAAACTAGAGGCTGACAAATAAATAAAGATATTTTATGACTAATAACGAGGCACCGATTATTGTAGGATTGGACATTGGAACTACCAAAATTGCTGCGATTGCAGGTCGCAAAAATGAGTATGGTAAATTAGAGATATTGGGCTTTGGACGTGCCAATAGTAATGGTGTGCAACATGGTCAGGTGTTAAATATTGATCAAACGATAAAGGCGATTCATCAGGCGTTGCAAAACTGCTATGATAGTAACCCTGAACTGGAGATAACTGAGGTGTATGTGGGGATTGCAGGGCATCATATTAAGAGCTTGCAGACACGTGGCGATATGGTAAGACAAGATGCTGATGTTGAGATTCAGCGTTTTGAAATTGAGCAATTAATCAGCAATCAACGTAAAACTTTTATACCTGCTGGCGACGAAATTATTGAAGTGATACCGCAAGAGTTTCATGTAGATAATATTCAAAACATTAAAGACCCAGTAGGATATAATGGTGTAAAAGTTGGTGCTAATTTTCACATCATTACTGGCGATAGAAATGCGATTAAAAACATTCGTCGTGCTGTAAATAGAAGCTCTTTAACTACTAAAGATTTGGTGTTACAACCACTTGCAAGTGCTAGTTCTGTAATGAGTGATATTGATATGGAAGCAGGTGTTGCCATTTTAGATATTGGTGGTGGTACTAGTGACCTTGCTGTATTTTATGAGGGTATTTTAAAGCATACAGCTGTGATACCGTTTGGTGGTGAGAATATTACCAACGATATCCGTTTGGGTTTAGGTGTATTAAAAAGCCAAGCCGAAGCGATGAAAGTACAGTTTGGTAGTGCCTTGGCAGATGAAGCAAAAGCCAATGCATTTATTACCATACCTGGTTTAAAAGGTATGCCTGCAAAAGAAATTAGTGTTAAAAACTTAGCACAAATTATTCAAGCTCGTATGAGTGAGATACTAGATTTTGTAAGCTATCATTTAAAACAAATTGGTTTAGATCAGCGCTCTTTAAATGGTGGTGTGATTCTAACAGGTGGTGGTTCGCAATTGAAACATTTAATTCAACTAACTGAATACACAACTGGCTTAAATGCACGTATTGGTTTGCCAAACGAGCACTTAGCACCAAACCACATTGATGAGTTGAAGAAACCAATGTATGCGACTTGTATCGGTTTAATATTAAAAGGTTATAGCGATTACGAGCACCAATACAAGCAGTTTACCGAAACCTTTAAAAGAGTAGAAATACCAAAGGTTTTAAAAACTGAAACAGCTGTAGAAATGCCAGAAGCAATAGCTGAAACACCCGTAGAAAAAGCAGTGGTAAAAGAAAGAGCAAAGTTGAAATTCTGGGATAAGTTTAAAGATAATTTGATAGACTTATTTAAAGAAGAAGAAGACCAAGTAATAAAATAAGTGTTTAAGTAGTTTAAATAGTTTATTGAGTTCAGTTAGTTTAAACTGCCAAACTTTCTAAACTAGCTAAACTTTTAAACTTCACAAGACCCTTAAAGAACAAGAGATATTTACTTTACTAATCCGTAATTCCGAAAACATGATTCATTTTGATTTGCCTAAACAAAAGTCCTCTATCATCAAAGTAATTGGTGTAGGTGGTGGCGGTAGTAACGCCGTAAACTTTATGTTCAATCAAGACGTAGAGGGCGTAGACTTTATTGTTTGTAATACCGATGCTAAAGCCATAGAGCAAAGCAGAGTTCCTAATAAAATACAACTAGGGCCATACCTTACACAAGGTTTAGGTGCAGGTGCAAACCCAGAAGTGGGTAAAAAAGCTACCGAAGAAAGCCTAGAAGAAATTAAAAAGATACTAGAGGTTAATACCAAAATGGCCTTTATTACTGTGGGTATGGGGGGCGGTACTGGTACTGGTGGCGCACCTATTATTGCACAGATTTGTAAAGAGCTTGGTATATTAACCGTAGGTATTGTTACCACGCCTTTTGGCTTTGAAGGTCCACGTAGATTGGCACAAGCAGAAGAAGGTATTAAGCAATTAAAACCACACGTAGATACTTTGCTAGTTATTAGCAACGACAAGCTACGCATGCAATATGGCAACCTTAAAATGAAGGAAGCATTTGGTAAAGCGGATAATGTATTGGCTACTGCTGCTAAATGTATTACCGACATTATCAATAGTCGTGGACATATTATTGTTGACTTTGCTGATGTATGCACTGTAATGAAGAATGGTGGTGTAGCAATACTTGGTAAAGCAGAAGTAGAAGGTGAAGACCGTGCACAACGTGCTATTGAAGAAGCATTGGCTTCACCATTGCTAAACGATAACGATATTAAAGGTGCTAAATGGATACTCATCAACATTAACAGCGCTGAAGGTGATGACGAATGTACCATGGACGAGCTAGAAGTAATTAATAGCTACTTGCGCATGCAAGCTGGTGAAGATGCTGATGTAATTGTTGGTATGGGTTACGATAACTCACTTGACAAGAAAATTGGTATCACCCTAGTAGCTACAGGCTTTGATGCTAAAAATCCATTTAGCAAACCAGCTAAACCAGCAGCACCAAAACCAGAAAAGATTGTGATGACTTTGGGCTTAGAAGGTGAAGAGAAAAAACTAACTCAGCCAGCACCGTTGCCACAATCAACCATTCCTTTTGTAGAAGTTGACCCTTTTGCACCTCGCTTACAAGAAGAAGTAACCGAAGCACCAACTGTGTATGCAGTAGAAGCGCAAGCAACTGAAACTTTGGTAGATAGCTATAACGATAATGAAGTGCTACACTTTGAATTAAGCACTACTATTTCTGATGATTTTGTAGCACCAAAACCAGTGGTAGAAGAGCCTAAAGCACCAGTGATAGATGAAACATTACAGTTTGTAATGACTGAGCGTAACTCTGGTATTTTAAACAAACCGGCCAATATTTACGCTGAGCAAAAACCATTTAAATCTTGGTTGCAAGAAGAAATAAAAGCGCCTGAAACACCTACTGAAACACCAGCACCAGCGCCTATTTATAGAGGGCCTGTGTTTGAATTTGAGAAAGAAGAGGAAGAAGCGCCAGCACCATTTGAGTTACACGAAAAGCCAACAGCACCAGTACAAGCTATTGCAGGTGGTGTGGGTGGTTTTGATGACTATGATGAAGCAGAAGACCAACGTAGAAGAGCCCAAGAGCGCATACAAAAACTACGCAACCTTAGCTTTAACATGAACAGTTCAGATGCTAATAGCGACTTTGAAACCGTACCTGCATATATTCGTCAGAAGATGGAATTATACGGTAATGCGCTTACTAGTGCAGAAAACTTTTACAGCAAATACACTGTGGGTAAAGATGAGAATAACAACACCAACATTTCTAGCATCAATACCTTTTTAGATGGTAAAAGGCCAGACTAGTTATGTATATTCGATAGCCCACTGTTGACAATCGACCGCTGACAGTGGGCTTTAAAATATAAAATCCCGAAGCGTTTGTTTCGGGATTTTTGTTTTACTAAGTGTGTAGCAGTTTGTATTGATAGTAGACAGTCCATAGTCGATGGTCCACAGTCGATGGTCAATAATCATTTTACTATGGTCTATCGTCTATCGACTATGGTCTACCAACTATTTCCCTGCATCTGGTGTCTCATCTTCATCGCTGCTGCTTGCAGCAAATAGCAAACTAAAATCAAAGTACGATTGGCATTTTTCTGCATCAGGCCAGTAAGTGTCGCCTATTTTATACATCAGTTTCATTAAGGCATCTTCTACAGGTTGGCGGCTGTTAATGACATCGCTTTGTAGGCTTTTTACCTTGGTTTTACCCTTGTTTTGTTCTTTAATGGCGGCCTCAATGGCAGTTTCGTAACCTGTAAAAATATCTGCAAAAGCTTGCCCACCTAGCTGCGCTTTGTATTCGGTAGCCTTGGTAGCAATGCGATGGCTAATACTCAAAATATTGGCACGTGTTAGTCGGCTCATTTCTGTTAAGCCTGTGGGCAAAAACTCAATATAAGTAGCCGTACCTTCAGGAAATACGCTTGCCAAAAAGTTGTATTTGCTACGCACCGTATCGGCAAATTCTTTGGTAATGGTATCTAAGCTTTTGGTTTTACCCTTGCGCTCAGCTTTGGCTACGCCCTTGGTTTCGCTTTTGCCAAAATAGGTATCGTGGCTAGCTTGCAATGCCGCTATATGCGCATCAAACACATTGCCAGGGTTGCTATTGTTTACCGCTGCAATGACATTGCGGGTAAATACTTGTAGGCGAGCGTCGATGATGCGAGGCACATCATATAGGTTGGTAAAGAACAGTTCAAAAGTTGATTTGTACATTGTTTACATTTTTTAGTAAATGAATAAATATGGTTTACTAAAGCTAAAAAACGATTTTTATATAAACAAATATTATCTGTTTCGTTTGCCTTTTTTTAAGAAAAATTTAATTAAAAAGACTAATAAATGCCCTTGATTTGTGTAAATACATAGAATTGCTAACAATGCCTTGTAATAGAAAGTAAAAACAATGCAACAATTAACCCAAGGCTTTAGCCTTTGGGGTAACCATAGAATATACTGGGCTTTAGCCCAAGTGCTTATTTGCTACAAGAACTATGGCTAAAGCCATGGTACTGACTGCTCTGCCCAAGGCTGAATCCTTGGGTTAGTGATTTTGATAAATGAAACATACGGTTGTGGGCTATCTAACTAATTAGATAAGGCAAAACATACGGTTGCAGACTACCTAAACAATTATATAGAGCAAAACTTACGGTTGTAGACTATCTAACTAATTATATAAGGCAAAACTTACGGTTGTAGACTATCTAAACGATTATATAAGGCAAAACATACGGTTACAGACTATATAACTAAGGCTGCGCCAACAATACAAAATGTATAATGGTTGCATTGACGCAATAACAATACAATAAATATAATGCTAAAACCTTGGTAATCAATAGTGAAATTTTAGTTGATGTTGTGGGTAGTAGCGTCTATTTTTGTGTTGGGCGTAAGCTTAAAAGACCCTTACACTTTTAGACAATGTTTACAAAACAACAAGAAACTTTACTTGACAAATTTGCTGACCTTAGCGACAAACTTTTTGACCTTGGAATTATTTCTACAGATAGTTTCACAGGAGAAATAGGCGAATATGTTGTATGCAAACATTTCAAACTAAAAAAGTCAAATCGTGTAACAAGAGCTGTTGATGGAGTTTGTGAATTAGGCAATAATTATCAAGTTAAAGCCAAGGTTGTATCAAACAACAATTTTAGTTACAACATTACAAAGCTTGACACAACTGCATTTCACTTTCTAACAGTCGTTTATTTTGACAGACAATACAACCCAATAAAAATTTTACGAATTCCTTCAAACAAAATAAAAGAAGGACAAATTTCAATCACTTCATCTCTAATGAATTCGGGAATTGAGATTATTGACAAATCCGAAATTAAAATCCCAGCAGCTGAAAGAAAAGCAATTAATGAATTTGCAAAAGCCTACGATGAACTTGAAGAAAATGAAATTATTCGTAGTAGACGAATTGTTGGTGATATTGGAGAATTCTATGCTTGCAGACGATTGGACTTAACAATTAGCGACAGTAGAAATGAAAAAGGAATTGATGCAAGAGATAATAATGGTTTGACTTATGAAATTAAAACAAGACGAGTTTATGAAAGTGGACGCAGAGTAAGTGAAACAAGAAGATTAAATAATTTAGTTGGTAAGACAGCAGATTATTTAATAGTTGTTGCACTTGACAGAAAATTTAAGTGTGCAGGTATGTGGCTAATTCCAATGCAAAATTTGACAAATCCTAAATCTGCAAATTTGAAAGTTGTAAACACAACAGTTGGGACAAAGAATTTAATACCAAGTAAAATTCATTGGTTAGAAACTGGCGAAATTTTCAATGCTCTTGCTGTAAAAAAAAAGTCAAGTCCAGACCAGTTGCACAAAAGACAATTAAGCCAACTGTAAAGAAAAAGACAGCACCAATTAAAAAGAAAATTGTAAGACAAAAAGTAGAAACGCAAAACTTTGTACACGACAATTCAAACTCTTTTAGATTAGGCTGTTTAGGCTGGACAATTATAATTTTTGCCATTTTGTATTTGCTTAGTCTTCTAACAAGTTGAGAAGACAAAAGCCTACGCCCAACATATGGTTTGGCATTATTGGGGCTTGACGAATATTGCCTCAACATTTGTTCTTTATTGTACTTCAGTTCGGGCTGGACGTTATAAATTCGGCTTTTGAATAAAACATCAGCAATATTGCAATCATTGGGCTTCGGTTGTGGGCAGACGGAATGCTAATTCCCCAACAACGCCAAGCCTTTTTCGTTGGCTGCAAGCATATTACATAACAATTAAACAGACATAAATTTAACATTATGACAGAATATAAAGTAAAATCAGACGACAGAAAGAAATTTAGTTTTACAAACAACGACAATTTAATCGGCGATTTGATATATGAACAACGATATAACCTAAAATCTGATATTTCATTAGCAAATGGTTTGAGTTACCACTTTGAGCCAAAAAGCGACTCAGCAATGACAGTTGAACTCAAAGACAACGAAAGTATTTTATTGAACTTTAAAATGAATTCCAAAGGAAATATAACAATAACCACAAAGCTTGAAAACATTGAGAACCATTATATTTTAAAACATACAGGTGTTTTTAAAAGTACATATACTTTGGTAGACAGCGAAGAAGAAGGACTTTTAGTAATTCAAACCGACTTTAAGTGGGACAAATTTAACCAGGATTACAATATTTCTACTTCGGACACATTTGACAAATTTAAAAATAACGACATTCTATTATTGACAATGATTCATTGCATCAACTACTATCAATATGTATCATAACGACATTTCGCCGTTGTTGGTATGTCGGGCAGGCAAATGTGTATAAGCATACCAACAACTTCTAATTTGCATTTTTTAACTAATTACTTCTTTTGTTGTTGTTCGAAGACACAACAAGTGCGATAGAACTTTGCGCCCTTTGCCTTCTTTGTTCTTTTGCGTGAAATATATCTACGCTACAATAAAGCCCCATAAAGTACAGAACGTACAAGTGTAGATGCTTCGTAAACTCAGCACAGGCTACACAAAAGAATAATAGTACTACTACAGCTGGTAACATAAATATCTTTCTAAGCATCGTTAGATGCTTCCTTCGTCAGCATGACAATTTGTTGTTGGTACAACTATCCCTGCGCATCTTTGTTGGTATAACAAAACTGATAGCAATGGCAACGGTGTTAATAACAGGCGGTACTGGTATGGTGGGGCAACATTTAATGGAATTGTTGGTGGTGAAGGGTTACGATGTAATTATTGTGAGCCGTGGGTCTAGTAAGATGCGCCCTCATGCTAAGGTGAGTCATGCGCAATGGAATATTGATACGCAGGAAATAGATGCGGATGCATTGGCAAAGGCTGACCATATTATTCACCTAGCTGGTGCTGGTGTGGCAGACAAACGCTGGAGCGCTGAACGCAAACAAGAGATTGTAGATAGTCGTACTAAAAGCAGTGCTACGTTGGTAACGGCTTTGGCAAAACTGCCTAACAAAGTACAAACGGTGGTAAGTGCATCGGCAATAGGCTGGTACGGTGCAGATACGGCTGCTAGCCTAGCCAATGGCTTTGCAGAAGATGCACCTGCTGACACTGAGTTCTTAGGCGAAACTTGTAGGCTGTGGGAAAAAAGTATAGAGCCTGTAACACAGCTAGGCAAGCGCTTGGTAAAGTTGCGTATAGGTATTGTGCTTAGCAATACAGGTGGTGCATTGGTAGAGTTTAAAAAGCCATTGAAATTTGGTATAGCAGGCATACTAGGTAGTGGCAAGCAAATGATTAGTTGGATACATGTAGAAGACCTGTGCAAGCTATTTGTATATGCCATAGAACAACCGCAAATGCAGGGTGTGTACAATACGGTGGCAAGTAAGCCCGTTAGTAATAAAACACTAACACTTACCTTGGCTAAAATACTGCGTAAAAGCTTTTTTATTCCGTTGCATGTGCCAGCATTTGTATTGAAAATAATGCTTGGCGAAATGAGTATTGAGGTGCTGAAAAGTGCTACGGTAAGTAATAAGAAAGCATTGGCAGCAGGCTTTAAGTACGATTATACAACAATAGACGCTGCGTTAGAAAACTTGAAGAAGTAATTGTAACTTAATTTGGTGAAAAGCGTTAGAAAACTATCTTTAAACAAACAAAACAAATATGATGATGAAGAAAATAATGCTTTTAATAGTGCTAGTGCTTGGCTTTGGTGTAGCTAGCTATGCGCAACAACAAGACACCACATTAGCACAGTATGTAGGTAAGTATGTATTTCCATCTGGCAGTGTAATAGATGCTGTAACAGTTACACTTGAAAATGATGCATTGGTAATGAATTCTAGTGCGGGTTCTTCTGCCTTAAATAAAGAAAGTGAGGACTTGTATATAATTGTTGCTTTTCAAGGTAAAGCTTTATTTAAAAGAGACAATAACAAGAAGATAGTAGGCGTAAGTATTAACGCCATGGGTTATCAGCTTGAAGGGACTAAAGAAAATAGCCTAGCGATAATGGCTAGTGCTTTAAAGCGATAATACTCTCGATATGGTACTAACTAAAAAAGCTATCTTTTTGGGATAGCTTTTTTATTGTAAATATGGTTGTAATTAGAAACCTTTTTTAGCAACACCATCAGCGATAGCTTGTAAAGCTTTTGCTTCGCCTAAAATAGCTGCCATTTTGTTGCCTTTACCATCATGACCACCAGCCATATAACCACCCTTTGCAGTTTTGGTAATAACGGCATCTTGCATTGGTACATTTTTTTCTTTTGTCTTTAAGCAGTATGCTTTAAGCATTTTACTTGTATCCATTTTGTTTCAGTTTTAATGCCTGTAACGTGTAGGCATTGGTTAGTGAATAAATTAGTAGCACAAACTACAGGTTTATTTGAGAATATGGCAAAAAACTGTGTAAAAATTAATCCACATTTCTATATTGGGCAATGTGATTAATTATATGTTGCGGCTAGCTTTAAAACTTGTAGAACAGTTTTACGCCAAATGCGGTTACATTAGTTACACCTACAGCAGCAATAGTTGGGTCATCATTTTTAAGCGCCGATGAAGAATAGATGGCTAATAATTTAAGTTGCTTAAAATTGTAACCTATTTGTGGGCTGTACGAGAAACCGCCGCCAGAACCATAATCTTTAGTAGTATAAATACCGTAACCTGCACCTGCACCAACCTCAAAATTATTGACGGTATATCTACCGCCTACTAAAACGGGTATTAAATTCAATTTGGGCGACTCTACCTGAACAGAATAAGGGATGCCCGAAATTGTACCAGAATAGGTAACAACTTTACCCGAAAAAACAGAGAAACCACTTTGCCCAAAAAGTTGAAATTTATCGTTTAAGCTGTAGCTAATTTCACCTTCTGCACCAAAGCCAGTTTTGTAATAATCGGCATTTTCGCCAGTAGGCGAATACACAACTGGGCCAACTGCAAATTGCCATTTTTTATCGCTTTGCTGCGCCATAGCAGCTGTAATGCCTAGTAATAGTACACATGCAAGTAATGTTTGTTTCATACTGTGTTTATTTAAAAAATTGATTAGCAATGATACAAATTGTTTGTTTCGAAATCCTTTTTAATAATTCCAAAAAGCGCCCTTTTTATTTGTTTAGTACTTAGACAAAAAAGACCATCGAATGATGGTCTTTTTTGTTAAAATTATACATTGCCTCTGAAAAATTATTTAGGTCCAAACACATAACCAATTGTAAAAGTAAATGCATTGTTTTTTGTAGTAGCGCCACTGTTAGTATCTTTATCAATATTTGATAAGCCTACTAAATATCTAGCAGAAAAGTTGATGCCACTAGAAAGAGTATAATCTGCACCAATTGCTGCGCCAAAGTCTGTACTTTTAACTTGATCTTTTACATCTTGGTCATTAGCTTTAGCAGAGAGTAAAAATCCAATTTGTGGGCCTGCATAAGCTGCTAAGCCATTGGCAAATTTATATTTAGCCAATATTGGTAAACTGATGTAATCAAGTTTTGCTTTATCGCTGCTTACTTTGTAACCCATACCTGAATATAATAATTCTGGTTGCAGGGCAAATTTTTCACCAATTGGAATAACTGCGAAACCACCTGCTGTTAATCTTGCTAAAGAGCTTGGTGATACTGAAACACCAGATGCTTTGACAGAAACGTTTGCTAAGTTAACACCTGCTTTAATACCGAACTGAACACCCTCAGATGATAATTGTGCATTTGCTGCGAAACCTGCGATAGCCAAAGCGGCTAACAATACGATTTTTTTCATGTTTTAGTTCCTTTTTATTTTATTAAAGTGCAATAGTAATAACAGGTTATGTAAATAGCAAATAATTAAAGAGTTTTTTTTTATTTTCTTAGCCACACATAAATATTAATAATATTATTTTGTGTTTGACTTGTTTATAAATTTATTATACAAATAAATAAGATAGTATTCATAGAATTGAAATTTGCTTAAATCTAATATCTTTCGGTTGATTTGTTTTTACTAGGGGTTTCACAGATAGCCAATCGTTTAATATATTAAATTTAACTTTTCCTCATTTTAACTCTATTGTTATTTACTAGAATTTGTTTACTACTCGAATAGAGTAGCCATTAGCACTTCTTCTAAAGCAAAAACCCCTCGAAAGGTTTAACGCTTTCAAGGGGTTTTTATAAATATATAGGTGTCTTACTTTTTAACTACTAAACATCAATTTTTGCGTATTTAGCGTGCGTTTCAATAAAGTGCCTGCGTGGTGCCACTTCATCACCCATTAGCATACTAAATACACGGTCAGCTTCTGCGGCACTTTCAATGCTTACACGTTTTAAAGTTCTACGTGCAGGATCCATCGTTGTTTCCCACAATTGGCTAGCATTCATTTCACCCAAACCTTTGTATCGTTGAATACCTACAGCACTCTCATTACCATGTCCTAATTTTTCTACCAAAGCTTTGCGTTGTTCCTCGCTATAAGCATATTCTTGCTCTTTACCCTTTTTAACCAAGTACAAAGGTGGCTGTGCTACATACACATTTCCTTGTTCTACCAAGGCCTTCATATAGCGGAAAATAAAGGTTAAAATTAATGTTGCAATGTGGCTACCATCCACATCAGCATCGGTCATAATGATGAGCTTGTGGTAACGTAGTTTGCTTATGTTCAAAGCTTTTGGATCTTCTGGTGTACCAATTGTTACGCCCATAGCAGTGAAAATGTTTCTAATTTCCTCACTTTCATAAATTTTATGTTCCATTGCTTTTTCTACGTTCAAGATTTTACCACGCAATGGTAAAATTGCTTGATAGCTTCTATCTCTACCTTGTTTTGCAGTACCACCAGCCGAATCACCTTCCACTAAGTATAGCTCACATTTTTCAGGATTACGTTCACTACAATCAGCCAATTTACCTGGCAAGCCACCACCACTCAATACAGTTTTACGTTGTACCAAGTCACGAGCTTTTTTAGCTGCCATTCTCGCCTGTGCGGCTAAAACTACTTTGCTAATGATATTCTTAGCCTCACGTGGGTTTTCCTCTAAAAATGCCTGTAATACACGGCTCACAGTGCTATCTACCACACCACTTACCTCGCTATTACCAAGTTTGGTTTTGGTTTGCCCTTCAAATTGTGGTTCAGGTACTTTTACCGAAATAATAGCACTTAAACCTTCTCTAAAGTCATCACCTTCAATTTCTACTTTCGCTTTTTCAAACAAGCCTTCTTTATCACCATAGCTTTTAAATACACGAGTTAAAGCACGTCTAAAGCCTGTAACGTGTGTACCACCTTCAATAGTGTTAATATTATTGACGTAGCTGTAAATGTTTTCTTTAAAGTCGTTGTTGTACGTTAATGCTACATCTACTGTTACATTGCTTGGCTCATCGTAACCTTCTACATACAATGTATTCGTTAATAATGGCTGACGATTTGCAGTTTTATCTAGCATTTCTACAAACTCAACAATACCGCCTTCGCTATAAAACTCAACCGTATAATCAGAACCGTCTTCATTCTTTTCTCTTAAATCGGTTAGTGTAATTCTAATGCGCTTGTTTAAGTAACCCAATTCACGTAAGCGACCTTCTAAAATTTCTTTTTTGTACACCAAGTCTTGAAAGATGCTACCATCTGGCCAAAACCTAACAGTAGTACCAGTTCTACCACTTGTACCTATTTCTCTTACAGGATAAGCTGGTATACCACAATGGTATTCTTGCTCAAACATTTTGCCTTCACGTTCTACCGTTACGTGCAATGTTGTACTCAATGCGTTCACACAACTTACACCCACACCATGCAAACCACCACTCACTTTGTAGCTGCCTTTATCAAACTTACCACCTGCGTGCAATACCGTCATTACCACCTCAAGTGCACTACGTTTTTCTTTCGTATGCATCGCTGTAGGAATACCACGACCATCATCTTTTACACTAATGCTATTGTCTTCATGAATGGTTACAAAAATATTATTACAGTAACCCGCCAAAGCTTCATCTATCGAGTTATCTACCACCTCATACACCAAGTGGTGCAAGCCCTTTACGCCAATATCGCCAATGTACATGGCTGGCCTTTTTCTCACCGCCTCTAAACCTTCTAAAACCTGTATACTATCGGCACCGTAACTGCCTTGTTGAGGATTCAATTCTTCGCTCATATTTTTTGTTCTATGCTGTTTTTAAGAAAGGGCGTGAAGATAAGGTATTTAAAGGCTTATAGGCTATTTTACTGTGCCTCATTTTCCACATTTTTAAGCCTGTGTTTTTATTTTTTGGGGATAAACTTTCGCACTACTATTTAGCACCAGTTGCGTCGCACACTGCGGCTTTTTGTAACACTTTTCAACACCCACTTTTTGCTGTCAATTTCACAATTTCACAATTCACCATTCACTTTTCACCTTTGAGCTTTCACTACTCAAACTCACTTTTTGCTTGCCCTTAGCATTTCCCATTTATTAGCAAAGCCTTTCAGTTTTTCTACAGTAAACCCAGCAGCAATCATGTTGCGTCTTACTTCGCCTTTACTGCAATATGTTACTAAAACGCCTTTTGGCAGCAGCATTTGATACATTTTCTCAAACACCTCTTTACCCCAAAGTTCAGGTTGGTCATTGGGTGCAAAAGCATCAAAATAAATAACATGAAACTGCTGATTGCTTGTTAGTTCTAGCAATGACTGCTGCAATTTGCTAAGCGTGAAGTATTTATCAAGCACAACAGATTTTTTCCATTCGCAATTATGCAATTGCTGCAATTCTTTTGTCATTTGCAATTGCTCGCCAAAGTTTAATTGTTGTGCTTCTTCAGGTAAAATAGGGTAGCGCTCTACACTTGTAAATTGGATGTTTAGATGCTGCTGTTGTGCATATTGCCAGCTTAGCAATGCATTTAAACCAGTACCAAAACCCATTTCAAAAATGTGTATTGGCGTTACATTTTGTGATGCATGCACATATCGCAAACCAGCATCTATAAATACATGTAAGCTTTCGCCAATAGCGCCACTTGTACTGTGGTAAGTAATATTTTTTTCTGGTATGGCTATGGTGGTACTGCCATCGTTCGTTATTTGGATAGCCCGTTTCATAATTGCAAATAAATACTTTTTAAAATCATCTGTATCTTTCGTCTATGGATTATGTTGCGCATTTACAAAAAGACAAAAAACTAGCTGTAACACTTAGTACTACTGTACACGAATTGCAACTACGTAAAAATATTCCTTTACGCTTAATGGCTAGCATTATGAGCCAACAACTAAGTACTAAAGTAGCGGCGGTTATTTTTCGTAGATTTTTAGAATTGTACAATGGTAAAGAACCCAAGCCACAGCAAGTACTCGATACACCTTTTGAGCAGCTAAGAGCTATTGGTTTAAGCAACAACAAAGTGTCTTATGTACAAAATGTAGCCAGATTTTGTATAGCGGAAAAAATCACCGATAAAAAGCTACAAGCTATGAGCAATGAAGATATTGTGGCTTTACTTACGCAAATAAAAGGTGTAGGTAAATGGACAGTTGAGATGCTACTAATGTTTAGCTTAGGTCGTGAAGATGTATTTGCCATAGACGACTTAGTTATTCAGCAAATGATGGTAAAGCTGTACAAGCTAGATGCAAGTGATAAAAAGGCGTTTAGAGAAAAGCTGCTTAAAATTTCCGCTAAATGGCAACCTTACAGAACTTATGCCTGCTTGCATTTATGGCGACATAAAGATGCTGTACCTGATTTATAGTAATGAACCACATAGGCACGAAGTCACATAAGAAATGAGAATGAATTGATAATATAGATTTGCTATGTGCTTATATGTCTATGTGGTACAATCTTATTTTCCTTCAAGCAGCCATCTAATACTTTCTGCAAGTATCTCTTTTTTTCTTGCTTCAAATATGGGCAACTTATCTTTTGCAAGGCGTAGTTGGTAGCTTTCACCAACCGCTAATTTCTTATCAAAATCAGGATTCCATTTGGCAAACTGTGCTAAGTCCATTTCTAAAAACTTAATTACTATTCTAGAATTGTAGCGCCCATTAATGCTAGTTGTGGTGGTATTTTCTAGCTCTTGGTCTGTAAGTGGCTGTACTATTTTGGTAACAGCATTCGCTTTAAAATCTGTAGCTTCTTGTTTGGTCATGGTGGTTAATCCGCCACTACCTTCAAACAAATAATGTGTACCAATAAACTTCTTAACGTGTGTTCTAGTTTCTTCTCTTAAAAAATATTGTAAGTCCCAAAAATCTCTACTACCACTTTTTCTTATGGCTTGTCTTACTCTGCCTGCACCGCCATTATAGGCAGCAACTACCAGTAACCAATCACCAAATTGGTCGTACAGTTCTTTCATTAATTTGGCCGCTACTTGTGTGCTTTTGGTGTAATCTGTTCTGTCGTCAATGGCACCTACACGTAAGCCAAAGCGTTTGGCCTCATAATCCATCAATTGCCATGGCCCTACAGCGCCAGCCCACGATACTAAACCACTGCGTAAATGGCTTTCAATGACGCTCAGGTACTTCATTTCTTTAGGTACACCGTATTGCGTTAATATTTGGTCGTAAAGGGCAAAATAGGGGCGACCCCATTCTTTCATTTTAGTTAATTCTTTGCCTTGCTTGCGTATGTAGTCTTGTACAAAAGGTACGGCTTTTGGGCTTAGCTGCGAGAGATACGGTTTGTTGGGATTAAATGTATCGTTGGCAAATAAACTGGTAAAACCTATTTTATCTAGGTGCAAAGTATCGGTAACTACTTGACCATAAGTATTATTTACAGCGAAAGCCACAACTAATATGAAGCAAAAATGGTAGATGCGTAACTGTGCCATAACATCTTGTTTTATTTCTTCAATAGCTGTTAGTAATTACAACTTTCTACTTGCTAATTGTTGCAGCAATGTTTAATAACGTTACTTCTTCGTAATGCCCTGTCATTATTTGTATGCCAAAAGGCATACCATTGCTATGGCTAAATAATGGTACAGAGATAGCAGGAATACCTACCAAATTAGCAAATACAGTATAAATATCACCTAAAAACATCTCAATTGGGTCATTGCTTTTTTCGCCAATTTTGAAAGCTGTTGTAGGTACTGTTGGAGAAATAATAGCATCGTAATTAGCAAAAATATTGGTGGTTGTTTGTGCCAATAATTGCCTTACTTGCTGTGCTTTAGTAAAATAAGCATCAAAATAACCAGCACTTAAAACAAACGTACCCAATAAAATTCTGCGTTGTACTTCTTTACCAAAAGCTTCGCTACGAGATTTTTTATACAATTCAGTTAAATCGTCGTCGGCTGATAATTGGGCTCGATAACCAAATTTTACGCCATCAAAGCGAGATAAATTGCTGCTTGCTTCTGCTGTGGTAAGTACGTAATAGGTAGGCACCACGTAATCAAGCATATTAAAATCAATAGCTTCTACAGTATGTCCTTGCGCTTGCAAGTCAGCTATTTTAGTGTGTAATGCTGCGGCTATTTCTGTATCTAAACCTTTGTGGTTGAGTGTTTCTTTAAAATAAGCAAAACGGTATTTTTTACTGGTATCTGCTAGTTGTTCAGAATAGTTAGGCACAGCTTTTTGTGATGCGGTGCTATCAAAATCATCTGCGCCAGCAATTACTTCAAGTACTAATGCGGCATCTTCTACATTTTTAGAAAAAATACCAATTTGGTCAAAAGAAGACGCATACGCAATTAAGCCATAACGAGATACGCGACCATAGCTAGGTTTTAAACCTACAATACCACAAAAATCTGCAGGCTGACGCACAGAACCACCAGTATCGCTACCAAGTGATACCATACACAAATCTGCCTGTACAGCAACTGCCGAACCACCTGAAGAGCCACCAGGTACTCTTGTTTCGTCAATAGCATTTTTTACAATACCATACGCAGAGTTTTCGCTACTGCTACCCATTGCAAATTCGTCGCAGTTATTTCTACCAATAATTATAGCGCCTTCAGCTAATAAATTTTCTGTGGCTGTGGCATTATAAATAGAAGTGAAATTGTCTAAAATTTTAGAAGCAGCAGAAACTTGGTGCCCTTTATAGCAGATAACATCTTTTAATGCAATCACTACACCATGCAGTTTGCCTAATGGCGCACCATTGGCACGTGCTTGGTCAAGTGCAGTAGCTTGTGCTAGTGCATCTTGTGCAAATACTTCTAAAAAAGCGTTGAGATGGTTTTTGGCTTGTATACTATCTAAATAAAATTGAACAGCAGCTGCACAAGTGGTACTGCCATTCAATAATTGTTTATGATAGTCTTTGATGCTGTTAAAACGGAACAAAGGCTAGAATAAGTTTGATGTGAGAGAGATAAAATAGTGGAATTATTTTACAGGTTCTTCCTGTTCTTTGGCTTTCATGCCTTCGTTTAATTCTCTTTTTACGTTGTCTTTAGCATCGTTAAACTCACGAATACCTTTGCCTAAGCCACGCATAAATTCAGGAATTTTTCTGCCACCAAATAATACTAACACCACTAAGCCAATTACTAATAATTCTTGGAAACCTAAATTGCCCATAACAAAAATTTTAAGACGGTAAAGTTAGTGTAAAACTGAACCCTTTGAAAGAAATAGTTTTGAAAACCTTGTTAAGACGAAACAAAAAAGCGGAAGTTTAGTATTTACTAAATCTTCCGCTTTAAAATATTTGTGAGAAAAACTATTTAACGCGTTTTTCTTGAATTCTTGCACTTTTACCAAAACGTTCACGTAGGTAGAACAATTTAGCACGACGAACTTTACCAACTTTATTTAAGATGATAGATTCGATATTTGGTGATTGGATTGGGAACAAACGTTCAACACCAACACCGTCAGAAATTTTACGAACAGTGAAAGAAGCTGTACCGCCAACGCCTTGTAATTTAATTACGTCGCCACGGAAACCTTGAATACGCTCTTTACCGCCTTCTACAATTTTATAATTTACGGTAACATTGTCACCTGCTTTAAATTTTGGATGTACTTTTTTAACTGTAAGTTGCTCGTGTACAAATTGAACTGCTGATTGCATGACTAAATTTTTTCGGACTGCAAAAGTAAGGTTGTGTTTGTAATATTCCAAAATAAAAATCCCAAATTCTTAAAATTGAACTTGGGATTTTTATTGCTATTGTTTTTAAGATACTTATCTCGCCATATTCACAGCACGTTTTTCACGAATTACTGTTACTTTAATTTGGCCAGGATAGGTCATTTCTGTTTGTATTTTCTGTGCAATTTCAAAGCTAAGTTTGTCGCTATCACCATCAGTTACCTTTTCAGCTTCAACTATTACACGTAATTCTCTACCTGCTTGTATTGCATATGCTTTTTCAACACCTTGATAGCCTAATGCTAGGTTTTCTAAGTCT
This sequence comes from Parasediminibacterium sp. HNIBRBA5674, assembly GCF_056745525.1. Lineage (NCBI taxonomy): Bacteria > Pseudomonadati > Bacteroidota > Chitinophagia > Chitinophagales > Chitinophagaceae > Parasediminibacterium > Parasediminibacterium sp. HNIBRBA5674. The sequence continues at coordinate 106,846 of NZ_JBQWIE010000002.1, forward strand.
TTAATGCGTTGCAAATATTGCTGCATAATTTCACGCCTTGCACCTGGTCTTGCACCACTGATAGCATCACAAGCTTGAATGATTGGCGAAATCACATATTGCATTTCCATCTCATCGTGGTGCGCACCAATGGCATTTACAATAGCAGGGTTTTCACCATATTTCTCGGCCAATTTTGCACCAAGCAATGCGTGGCTCAATTCAGTCTCTTCATCAGGTACTTTACCTATATCGTGTAGTAAACCAGCACGTTTAGCCAATTTAGGATTCATACCTAATTCAGCAGCCATAATACCACAAAGATTAGCAGTTTCACGGCTGTGCATTAATAAGTTTTGGCCATAAGAAGAACGGAAACGCATTCTACCAACCATTCTTACCAATTCTTTATGTAAACCATGAATACCCAATTCTATTACTGTACGCTCACCAATTTCAGCAACTTGCTCATCTAATTGTTTGCGTGTTTTTTCTACCACTTCTTCAATACGTGCAGGGTGAATTCTGCCATCAGCAATTAAGCGTTGTAAACTTAAACGTGCCACTTCTCTACGCAACGGATCGAATGATGATAATACAATTGCTTCAGGTGTGTCATCAACAATTAAATCTACACCTGTTGCAGCTTCTAAAGCACGAATATTTCTGCCTTCACGGCCAATAATCTGCCCTTTAATTTCATCGGTTTCTAGGTTAAATACCGATACGGTATTTTCAATCGTTTGCTCAGCAGCAGTACGTTGAATGGTTTGAATAACAATTTTGCGTGCCTCTTTATTGGCTTTCAATTTAGCATCTTCAATAATTTCTTGTTGAATAACTAAGGCTTGTGAAATAGCTTGGCTGCGTAAGCCTTCTATTAATTGTGCTTTCGCATCTTCAGCAGATAAACCTGCCACTTTTTCTAAGCGACGAATGTGCTCTTCTTGGTGTTTTTCTAGCTCAGTACGTTTTACGTTTACTACTTCAATTTGCTTGTTAAGGTTTTCTTTAATGGTTTCATTTTCCTTAATCTGCTTGTCTAGCGCAATTTCTTTTTGGTTAATGGCTAGTTCTTTTTGTTTGGTTCTCGCTTCAGATTCTACAATTTTCTTGTTGCGTTCTAAAACGTCTCTGTCATAATCGGCTTTAAGTTGTACAAACTTTTCTTTAGCCTCTAATTGTTTTTCTTTTTTTAAAGTTTCTGCTCTTAATTCTGCTTCTTTAAGCATTGCGTTAGCTTTAGCTTCGGCCTCGGCTACTTGTTGTTGTGTGTTTTTAGCGAAGATAAATTTACCCGCTACAATCCCTACTATTAGTGCAAGTACACCAATTATAATTGCTGTGTAATCCATGCTGTTGGCAAGTTTTTTTAAAAATGGTTCAAAATCATATTTCTAAATCGTCACAAGCTGTTTTTCTTCATTCAAAAACAATGCGATAGGTGCGAAGGTAATTAAATATGCTTTGTTATATAAAGTGATTTTAAGAGAAATGTTGACTTTGTAATTAGATGTTTGTGAAGTGCTTGTAAATACTGTAATAAGCAAAAAAATAGCTATCCAATTAATAAAATTAGCCTACCCGATTTTGCACGTGCATCTTGGGTAGATAAGCGCAATGTCTAGTATTGTACATTAATACAATCAGTAAAACTTGTAACAAATAGGAATGCTTATGTAATTGGCCTACTGCTTTACGCAACCACCTTTGATTATTAATTCAATAAGTGTTTATAGCCAAGTTGTAAAATACTGCGGCGGCTTATTGGTTTACATAATCAATTTATTATCATGAAAAAGGTTACAAGTATTTCTACTTATTTACTACTGGTTACATTTTTATTATTCAGTTGTGCTACGGCGAACAAATCGCAAAAAGGTGCTGTAATAGGCACAGCTGGCGGTGCAGTTGTTGGTGGTGCTATAGGCAGTTTATCTGGCCATGTAGGTTTAGGTGCTATTATTGGAGCGGCAGTAGGCGGTGTAGGTGGTGCAGTTATTGGGCGAAAAATGGATAAACAAGCTGCCGACATTCAAAAAGACTTACCAAATGCCAAAGTAGAAAGAGTAGGCGAGGGTATTGTGGTTGAGTTTAGCGATAAAATTTTATTTGGTGTAAATAGTGCTACTTTATCTACTGATTCAAAAACTAACCTAGATAAGCTAAACGCTATTTTGGTTAAATACCCTGATACCAATATTGAAATTCAAGGCCATACAGATAATACAGGTACTAATAGTCATAACCAAAATTTGTCAGAACAAAGAGCATCTGTAGTGCGTGGTTATTTAGTAAATTATGGTATCATTTCTTCTAGATTAAGCATTAAAGGTTATGGTGAAGATATGCCTAAATACAGTAATGATACTGAAGATGGTAGAATGCAAAACCGTAATGTGCAATTTTTAATTTCGGCAAATGATGCCATGAAATCAGCTGCAAAAGCAGAAGCAACAGGAACAAATTAGAATTGTATGATTCTAGAATATTAAAAAGGCCACTTTAATAGTGGTCTTTTTTTTGAGTTAGTCTGTATTTGCTAGCCTGATTTTTGAATTTATACCCGTGAATTGTACTCTTTACAAAAAAAATTACAATACATTCACCTGCTTTACTAACACTATTTCATTTTTAAAACGGCATATTCGGGATGCTCAGGATTTACGACTAAGGCTTGCCTTTGAGGATGTATTAGTACGTCCATCTCTTCCATTGGTATTGCGCCCAATAATGGTTCTGCATCGCCTTCTAATACAAAGGCGTTACATGTGGCAATTCTATTTGCAAATTTTACCATTACTGGGCCTACTGTATCATATTCTACAACCAACCCATTGGCTAATACGGCTTTACGTTTTTCTATAAAAGGTAGTTGCAGCACCGCCTGTATATTTTCATTTATGCTCATCATAAAAGCACCACTGTCTGCTAAAATATTTACGTGCATGCTTCTTATTTCATCCTCACCAATAATATTCCTACGAACCAATGCTAAATCATCAGCATTTATTAGTTCTATATCTGCATATACTAAACCCATGGTTTAAATTTTTGCTGAAATTAAGTAATTTTTCAGTGGTTTATTTTCCATCATCCTCTTTCGCCTTTCTACGAATGCGTACTATGCTGAAATCATAATATTTTTCTACAGCCGTAGTATTATCTATATGGGCTAATAGTAAATGCAACAGCACTTCGTACAAGTACACAGCTAAAGCACTGCGTAATGTTTTGCCCTCGGTACTACCTGTACTTACGTCACTTTTACTACCTAGTTGTTCACCTCGTTCAGTTTTAAAATCGGTTAAAAATTGTAAACTAGTAGCATCTCTTCCTGCTTTTAAATTGGTTTTATGTGCTGCGCAAAAGTCTGCCACACGTTGTAGTAATACAGGTGCATTCATAATGGTAATGTTGTTGTATTCAGATTTACCATTAGGAAATACCTCGTGTATTACACTTTTATTATCGTCAAATACATAGTTTACTTCTTTAAAAAGACTATCAATAAAATCTTCAAACTTGTCTAAAAGTGCATTCACGGTATCCGTATCATCTTCACGGTCAATAGTGCTTTTATCTTGGGTAGATAACCAAGCCTGATAAGGGGCTAGGAGGGCTGTTAGTTTCGTAATAAGCACATCAAACTTACCGACTTCGTTATTAGCTTTAAGGCTTTGTAAATGCGCTTCTACAAATTTGTAAAACTTACTGCTACCTACGGTAATGTGTGCAAATGGATTGCTGAAAAATTGACTAATCATAATGGTATTTTTTAGATACTAAAATACTACTTTATGATAGAATTATCTACTACTAAGTGATACGATTTTACTAACAATATGTTAATTAATGCTGTAACGTGTTACGACAACTACGAGGTTTCAAACTTAAAATAGGTAAGGTGTTATAACAACCAAGAGGTTTTAAGCTTGAATTGAGCAAGGAGTTATGACAACCAAAAGGTTTTAAACTTGAAATAAAGAAGGTGTTATAACAACCAAGAGGTTTTAAGCTTGAAATAATGAAGGTGTTGGGTAGAGTGGGTGGTTTTAAAGGATTTTCGTAAAACTCTAATTCATTCTCATATTTTTGTAATGAACACAAAATGACCTATATGAGTTGGATTCTTGTTAATGATATTTTATCTGATAATAAACAAAATGTAATTTGTTCATTTCTTCCTGATGTAAATGAAGAAACAGTTAGAATGATAAAGAATTCTAATGAAATTATAGACTTGTTTGGACGGTTTGTTCAGAACTATGATGAAAGTAAAAAAATTAGTAAAAAATTATTCAATCAATTTGAAAGTATAGTAAATCCAAATGCAGATTATAATTTCTACTGGGAAATTGGTAATAATGGAAAGCTTACTGACAATGTTGGAAATATTATTTGTGTACTTTCTGATAAAGACTCGATTAATTCTAAGATTATTAAATTCTTGCCAGAAGTATTTGCAGCTGCTCAAATGTTGGTAAAAACGTATAATTCAAGTAAGGATGTAAAACAAAAACCTATTTATGAAAACATCTGTATGGTTTATGATAGAATAAGTCAACTTAGCTAGATGATATTTTAATCAAAGTTTTTTTATTATGAAACAAGAGAAAAGCGTTTTAATTGGATTTCTGTTAGCATTATTATTTGGTCCACTAGGATTATTATATTCTTCAATTGTTGGTGGGCTTATAATGCTTGTGATAAGTGTAATAATTGCAATTTTTACACAGGGTTATGGGTTAATTTTAACTTGGATAATTTGTATAGTTTGCTCTATTATTATCACAACTGGTTCAGAAAGTTCTGAAGGCGCTGACAAATCGAAAAATAATCTTACTAGCAACGATACAAAGGAAAACTTATTTAATCAATTGTCACAATTACATGATTTAAAAGAGAAAGGGGTTTTAACTGAAGATATTTACGAGAAAGAAAGAAAGCTAATTTTAGATAAAATATCGTCAACATAACTTTCTGCAAAATAGTTAGTCCGGATTTACCAGTTAGTCCGGATTTGTAATCCGGTCTTCAGAGCCAAGGATTTTAAATCCCTCAACAACCTAAAACTCAAAACTCGCACTCGCTTTAGGGTTATCTAGTTTAAAACTTTTATCGCCAGCAGCGGCTTTTACATGTATAATATTACTTTGCTTTTGTTCAAATTCGTAAAGCAAACTACAGTTTACATCAAGTTTTTTTAGCGATGTAACATTCTCTACTTCAAGATACACCCAAATGCTTTCAAGCCTTTGCTCGTAGCCTATATAATGCATGGTTACAGGTTTACCTTCTACCTTTAGTTGCAGTTTAGTTTGCAGGTAAGCATTCACTAGCTTGTCTACAGCGGCTTTATCAGTAGGGTGTTGTAGGTCTAGCTTGGTATTATTGCCAAATTTCTTTAGCGTAGCTTCTAGGTCTTCAGCAAAAATACGCACACTTACTTCTAAACTTTTTTCCTTTGTGTTTTGGTCTATTTGCACTACCGACACAAAAAATGGATGAAAGAATATTGCTGTGGTAATCAACCATCTAACCAAGATATTTGCCATTTAACATTTGCTTTTTGTAGTTGCAAAGGTGCTAATTAATTTTCAACTCTTACACATGAGTGACTTTCAATTATATTTTACTTTAGGTAGGCAACATATTGCCGATTGGCAAGGCATTGACCATATTTTATTTGTAATGGCATTATGCCTGCGCTATCAATTTGCCGATTGGCGAAAAATATTGGTGCTTATTACCGCTTTTACCATTGGTCACTCGGTTACTTTGGCTTTAAGTGTGTTTAATGTGGTACATTTTTCTACCAAATGGATTGAGTTTTTAATACCTGTTACCATCGTTATTACTGCCATTAGCAATGTTTTTGTAAAGAAGTTTGTTTACAAAAGCAAGTTTCCATTCATCTACTTTATGGCTTTAGGCTTTGGGCTAATTCATGGTCTTGGTTTTAGCAATTATTTAAAAAGCTTGCTTGGTACTGATGAAAGCATCATCATGCAATTATTGGCGTTTAATGTAGGGCTAGAAGTGGGGCAGTTAATAATTGTTGCAGGTGTTTTGCTCGTTTCACTTATCTTAGTACAGTTACTAAAAGCAGGTAGGCGAGATTATATTTTGTGGATGAGTGGTGGTGTATTTGCATTAGCTATGCAAATGTGCTTGCAGCGGTGGCCTTTTTAGATGATAGTTAATAGGCGATAGTTCATGGTTGTAGCTTACAATTTATCAACCATGACCAATGACCCATAACCAATACGCTTTAAACTTTAAACTATAAACAACACGCAATGAGAAAGCTTCTATTATTTGCTTTGATGGGTGCTGGTATCGGTGCTACGGCGCAGGATATTAAGAACAACCCAGGATCAAATCACGGTAATAAGTTTGAGCAGTTAGGTACTATTTTACCTACGCCAAATGAATACCGTACCGCTAGTGGTGCACCAGGCCCTAAGTATTGGCAACAACGTGCTGACTATGATATTAAATGTACACTAGACGAGAAAAAATTGTTACTAACAGGTAGTGAAACGATTACCTACTTTAACAATAGTCCCGATGTATTAACCTACTTGTGGTTACAGTTAGATGAAAACGAACATAGTTCAGTATACAATTCTGGCTACCAAACTAGTAATTCACTTGGCAGAGCGCAAACTGTAGCAGGCTTACAAGCTATGGCTGACGCCAAAAAAGACAATGGCTTAGGTGATAAAATTTCTAAAATTACCGATGCTTTAGGCAAACCAGTAAAATATACCATTAACAAAACGATGATGCGTATAGAATTACCAACTGCTTTAAAACCTGGTCAAACCTTTAAGTTCAACATTGATTGGAGCTACAAAATCACAGATCGTTTATCAGTAGGTGGCCGTGGTGGTTACGAGTATTTTCCAGAAGATGGCAACTACATTTTCACCATGACACAATGGTATCCTCGCCTTTGCGTGTACAGCGATTTTCAAGGATGGCAAAACCACCAATTTGTTGGTAGCGGCGAGTTTGCACTAACATTTGGCAACTTTAATGTAGCAATGACTGTACCTGCTGACCACGTTGTTATGGCTACAGGTGAAGGACAAAACTATGCTAGCATATTAAGTGCTGCACAGCAAGCTCGCTGGGCTGCTGCTAAAAATGCAAAAGAACCAGTAGAAGTAGTAACCTTAGAAGAAGCTACCAAAGCTGAAAAAGCACCTGCAAGTGGTACTAAAACTTGGGTATTTAAAGCCAATAATGTACGTGACTTTGCTTGGGGTTCTTCACGCAAGTTTGTATGGGATGCCATGCCAGCTTATGTTGAGGGCAAAAAAGTAATGTGTATGAGTGCTTATGGTAAAGAAGCTTATGGTTTGTACCGTAAATTTTCTACCAAAGCAGTAGCGCACACTATAAAAACTTACTCTAAGTTTTCTATCCCTTATCCTTACCCTGTAGCGCAAAGCTTAGAGGCAAGTAATGGTATGGAATATCCAATGATTTGCTTTAACTATGGTAGAACCGAAAAAGATGGTACTTATACTGAAGCTAGCAAAAATGGTATGCTTGGTGTAATTATACATGAGGTTGGCCATAACTTCTTCCCAATGATTATTAACAGCGACGAGCGTCAATGGACTTGGATGGATGAAGGCTTAAACAGTTTTGTAGAATACCTTACAGAAGAGTTATGGGATAACAAATTTCCTTCTCGTAAAGGTGCTGCATGGACCATTGCAGATTACATGCGTTTGCCAAAAGATCAGCTAGAACCAATTATGACTAACAGTGAAAATATCATCAACTTTGGTCCTAATGCTTATACCAAGCCAGCTACAGGTTTAAATATTTTACGTGAAACCATTATGGGTCGTGAATTATTTGACTATGCATTTAAAGAATATGCACGTCGTTGGGCATTTAAACATCCAACACCGGGCGATTTGTTCCGTACCATGGAAGATGCAAGTGGTGAAGATTTAGATTGGTTTTGGCGTGGTTGGTTTTACAGCACAGACCCTTGCGACATTGCTATAGATACTGTAAAGCATGCCGTTTACGATCCTAATGCTACTGCACAAGCTGGTGGCTTTGGTGGTAGAGGTGGTGCAGGTTTTGGTGGTGGCAACGGTGTTGCAAAACCACTAGTACCTTTATTTGATGATATTTCTAAAATCAGAAATAGAGAAGATAAAAAGATTGTGTTTCAAGTAGATGCTGATACTTCTTTAAGAGATTTCTATTGGAGATACGATAGAGGTATTGAGCCTTATGACAGCACTGCAAAAGCGGCTTTACCGCCAGCGGCTGCGCCTGCTGCACCAGAAGCTTTAACTGCAGAGGAAAAAGCACAATATGCCAACACACATTTGTACGAAATTACTTTTAGCAACAAAGGTGGTTTGGTAATGCCAATTATTGTTGAGTTTAAATTTGAAGATGGTACTAACCAAATAGAAAGAATACCAGCACAAATTTGGCGTAAGAATGAGAACTTGGTTACCAAAGTTTTCATGACCACTAAAAAAGCAATATCTATTAAATTAGATCCATTACGTGAAACAGCTGACATAAACGAGGCTAACAACGTTTGGGGTAAAGTAGATGCAGAACCAAGCAAATTTGCTTTGTTTAAAGCAGGTGCAGGCAACCGTAGAAACCCAGCTGCTACTACCAAAAATCCAATGCAAATTGCAAAGGAAAAAGGTGGTAAATAAGATTTATGATTGAAATGATTTTTGTGATTGAATGATAATAAAAGCGGTGAAGTCGTTAACTGACTTCACCGCTTTTTTATTTAAGGTGTTTAAAAACTCCCTTTAGGGTCGGGGCATTGCTGGGGCTTTACCCAACTCTGCCATCCCTTACTTTAAAGGTCTTTTTGCCTGAGTTCTTTTTCTCAAATTCTAAAATCTCTTTGGTCTTCAATTTCTCAGGCGCTTTTTTGGTAGTATCTGTTTTAGCTACTGCAGTTGATGCTGCACCTTCTACTTTTGGTATTACCAGTTTATCCATATCATAGTTTTCGGTTTTTACAAGCGATAAAGAGCCTGGTCTGTAATATTTCCACACGCCATTTTTATAGGCATCACCTTCACGTTTTATTACCCTTCTTATCACCTTGTACGGGTCAACAACATCGGGTACATCTATCGTATCGTAAGGTTTTTCAGGGTTAATGGCTCGCCAGCTTTCTTCTCTTTCTAGCCCAGCAATAGTATAATATCTACAAATACCATCTTTAAAGCCCCAGCGATAATTTTCAAGCCCTATAAAATCACCTTCTAAACTATATAAGCGCCAAGGCCCTTCCTTTTTATCGTTTTTAAACACACCTTCTTCCTCATAGCCAGGTTCGCCACGTAGGCTTTCTATGCGTATTTTCCATCGACCCTGCTTTTGGCTTTTCATATCAGTGCAATTAATCGTATCGCCTGTAGATGTTAAACGATACGTTCTACACTGTGCCATACCTTGTAAACCAACTAATAATAATGGTACTATTAACCAGCGCATAATTTATTTTTTAGTGTATCAAAATTAGCAAACAATTAGCGCAAGAAATTGCTAATGTTCTTCAATGAGCACTACTTAAAATAAAAAAGCTACTGACTCAATTAGGTCAATAGCTTCAATCCTCTCAAATTATAAATTTCAAATACCCAATCACTAAACAAGCTCTCTCGTTAAGTGTATCTTGGTCATATCTAAATACTGGTTTTGCAGTTGATGCACATAATGCACATTAGGGTTGTGGCGCTTGTCTTCTCTATACCACATTTCCATTTTACTAAAATCACCATCTACAGGCGTTACAATTCTAAAACTCCCTTTTTTGTACTTGGCAGAGCCATCAGCATTTGGTTCTTTACTAAAACCAAGGTCTAGCAAAGCAGCATCATCCAGTACAATCGGGTGAAGGTGTTCGGTATCAAACCAAAACTCTTGTACATCAGTGAGTACGCATACTTGTTTTTCGTCACCATTAAGGTTTACTACTTCACCAGTAGATAATTGACCTTCGTATTCGGCTTGCACAAAGTCGCCAATTTTAATGTCATTAAACTTAATCATATAGCTTATCGTTTTAAGAACGAAAAGATAAGTAATTATTTCATACAACAAGATTTTTTACACAAAAAATACTATAAGGTAACACATGTAAAGCCCTTATATGATTCGCTTTTATGTTTTGGGTAAAAATGCTTTACTTCCAACGGGAGTAACACATTTCAAAACAGAAATGCCTTACTTCCAACGGGGGTGATACGTTTCAAAACAGAAATGCTTTACTTCCAACGGGAGTGATACGTTTCAAAACAAAAATGCCTTAGTTCCAACGGGAGTGATACGTTTCAAAACAGAAATGCCTTAGTTCCAACGGGAGTGATACGTTTCAAAACAGAAATGCCTTAGTTCTAACGGGAGTAACACTTTTCAAAACAGAAATGCCTTAGTTCCTACAGGTGTAAATTGTTTTTTAGCTGCTAAATAAGATACTTTGCTCAATGCCTATCGTTAACATTAAATATAAAACGTTCTCGTAGGGTTGCATTTTGTTAAATATTAGCGTTTAAGTTGCTGCACTGCTACAAAGGCTTCAAACTGTTCAAGGCTAAAGCTACTCAAGTTTTTCGCAGCCGTAAGCCCAGCTTTTTGCGCTACTAAAACACCGTATTTACAATCTGCATAACCATCTATCGCATGTGCATCAGGATTAATAGATATCAGCACATTTTTGTCCAGCGCATGTTTTATCCAGCGCCAGTCTATATCCAATCTTCTTGGGTGCGCATTTAGTTCTATCACCACATTATTGGCAGCGCAAGCATCTATAATTTTTACGTGGTCTACAGGGTAGCCACCACGGCTTAGCAACAATCTACCAGTCATGTGGCCAAGTATCGATGTGTAAGGATTTTCTATAGCATTTATCAAGCGCAACATGGCTTTTTCTTCACTCATCTTCAAGTTCGAGTGAATAGAAGCAATTACTACGTCAAAGGTTTTAAGTACATCTGTATCATAATCTAAACTACCATCACCAAGTATATCACTCTCTATGCTTTTAAATATCTTAAATGGCGCCATTTTAGCGTTTATCTCAGCTATCTGCGCATGTTGAGCCATTACCTTTTCTTCAGGTAAGCCTTGCGCATAAAAAGCAGTTTTCGAGTGATCACTAATTACCAAGTAATCATAGCCTTGTGCTTTTGCAGCGCTAGCCATTTCTTCAAGCGTATTTACGCCATCGCTCCATTTGCTATGGCTGTGTATAATGCCTTTAATATCTTTATGAGTAATGATTGTTGGTAAACTATTGCTTTTAGCTTGTTGTATTATAGCAGCGTCTTCACGTAAGTAAGCAGGTATTACAGCTAGGTTAGCTGCTTCAAATATGGCTTCTTCACTATCGTAGTTTGCAGTTTCGTCCCAGCCCGTAATGTTGTTCCAATTGCTTAAAAAATCATCACTGCAACTTGTAGTAAATAAGGTGCTATACAAGTTTGTTTCTGCTACGCAGTAAAAACCAAGCGTTACATTCTCTTTGCCTACAAACGATGCATAATTACCATCATCATCTACCAAATCAAATTGGTGTTTGGTTAAAAAATCTATCAGTACTTGCTTATCTAGTGTGGTTACCCATTCTAGCTTTTCTATTATTTCTAGTTGCCTTCTAAAAGCACCTGTTATAGTAAATCTTTCTTTAGGAAATAATGCCTGCATTTTAGCATGTACATTACCTGCAAAATGTTCTATTTGTTGGTATAAATAACTACCTAGGCTGCCAAGGTAAAACTCAATACCTTCTTTAATATTTTGCTGTGTTTTCTCGCCAAAGCCTTTGTACAGCATCAAGCGGTTTTCGTTACAGGCATACAGTAGTTCACCCAATGTTTCTATTTCTAGTTCTTTCCAAATAGTAGAAATTTTCTTAGGGCCAATGCCTTTTATGTTTAGCATCTCTATAATGCCTGGCGGTGTATTCGCTAAGTATTCGTTTAATAATTGCAATTCGCCTGTTTCTATTTGCTCTACTATTTTTTCACCTATAGTTTTGCCTATACCTCTAATGGCAAATATTTTATCAGCTGGCAAGTCTACTAAGGCAGATGGCAACTTTTCAATGGTGTAAGCAGCTACCGAATACGATTTTGTTTTAAAGCTATTCTCACCATGTATATCCATCAGTTTGCCAAGTAATGAGAAGTTTTCGGCTATTGCATAATTATCCATACTAATTAGTTTAATCAATTACAAACATAAAGAACTCAAATAATCACGGTACTATCAAAAACATCAACGGTTTAAAATAAAAAAGTCCCGAAGTTACCTTCGGGACTAATAGTATGATAGTAAAATCATTTACTTGTTTACTACTTCTTTTTTGCAGCAGCTTTTTTAGCAGGTGCTGGTGCAGCTTTCTTTGCAGGAGCAGCTTTTTTAGCAGGTGCTGATGCAGCTTTCTTTGCAGGAGCGGCCTTTTTAGCAGGTGCTGATGCAGCTTTCTTTGCAGGAGCGGCCTTTTTAGCAGGTGCTGGTGCAGCTTTCTTTGCAGGTGCGACCTTTTTAGCAGGTGCTGGTGCAGCTTTCTTTGCAGGTGCGGCCTTCTTTGCAGGAGCGGCTTTTTTAGCAGGTGCTGGTGCAGCTTTCTTTGCAGGAGCAGCTTTTTTTACTGGTGCTGGTGCAGCTTTTTTTGCAGGAGCAGCCTTCTTTGCAGGTGCTGCTTTTTTTGCAGTTGCCATGTTTTCAGAAATTTAATGGTTAGTTAATAACCTAAAAGTAAAAACTTATTGCGTACTGCAAAAATATTTTTATTCAGCTACCTCAACAGGGCTTACAGAAACGTAAGTTTTGTCTTCTCTAGTTTTTCTAAATTGAACTAAACCATCAGTTAAAGCGAACAATGTAAAGTCTTTACCAACACCTACATTTTTGCCAGGATGGTACTGTGTACCTCTCTGACGGATGATGATATTACCAGATAATGCTGGCTGACCACCAAATATTTTAACGCCTAAACGTTTGCTATTAGAATCACGGCCGTTTTTTACCGAGCCTTCACCTTTTTTGTGTGCCATCTTATAAAGATTTGAAAGTTTTGAATGGATAATATGCTACTCACGCCTGTGCAGTAGGCACATTACTAATACCATCTTAAAATTAAGCGATGCTTTCGATTTTAATGCGGGTATAGTGTGTACGGTGGCCATGTTTCTTGCGGAAACCTTTTCTACGCTTCATTTTAAAAGCGATTACTTTGTCACCTTGTACAAGGTCTTTAACTATTTCAGCAGTTACTACAGTTTTAACGTCTGCACCTACAGTTAGGGCACCAGCGTTATCAACTAACAATACTTCGCTGAATTGAACTTTATCGCCAGTGTTACCTTCAATATGAGGTACGTACAAACTATCTCCAGCTTGTACTTTAAATTGCTGACCTGCTATTTTTACAATTGCTAACATAACTATCCAAAATTTGGACGGCAAAAGTAAGGGTATATCTTCAAATTTCGCAACGATTTTTCAAATAAATTATTCAAGATAATTTTTAGATGCAAATTTTGAATTTACAAGCCTATTTTCAGCCATTTTTATTTACAACACAACTATTTGAATTAAAAAATCCCCTCAAATTCTGAGGGGATTAATATTAATTGAGATTAATACCTATTTCTTTCTGGTCTATCAGGTCTATCTGTTCTTGGTCTTTCTTGTCTTTCACCATCTTCAGCAGATCTTTCTGGCCTTGGCATTAATGCTTTGCGGCTTAATTTAAATTTACCAGTACGCTGATCAACTTCCATTAGCTTAACACTTACTTTATCGCCCTCGTTAAATACGCCATCCATGGTTTCTAAACGGCTCCAACTTATTTCGCTAATATGTAGTAAACCTTCTTTTTTAGGTAAAAATTCTACGAATGCACCAAAGTCTTTAATGCTCTTGATAGTGCCTTCGTAAGTTTTTCCTACCTCAGGTATTGCAGTAATGCTATTAACCCAAGCAGCAGCTCTTTCTAGGCTTTCTTTCTGTGGAGAGAAGATGCTTACTTCACCAGTGTTACCAACTTCTTCAATGTTGATAGTAGCGCCAGTTTCTCTTTGTATTTCTTGAATAATTTTACCACCTGGTCCTATCACTGCACCAATAAATTCTTTATCAATGATGATTTTAACCATACGTGGTGCATGTGGTTTCACTTCTTCACGTGCAGCAGGCATCGCATCGTACATCGCATTTAAAATGTGTAAGCGACCTTTACGAGCTTGCTCTAAAGCTTCCATCATTACTTCCATGCTTAAACCATCTACCTTAATATCCATTTGTACACCGCAAATACCATCACGAGTACCTGTAACTTTAAAATCCATATCACCTAAATGATCTTCATCACCCAAGATATCTGTAAGAATAGCGTATTTACCATCTTCACGGGTAATTAAACCCATTGCTACACCACTTACGTGCTTAGGAATAGGCACACCTGCATCCATTAAAGCTAACGAACCTGCACAAACTGTAGCCATTGATGATGAACCGTTACTTTCTAATATATCACTTACTACACGAACTGTGTAAGCATAATTATCGCCCGGCATCATTTGTTTTAAAGAACGCATAGCCAAGTTACCATGACCAACTTCTCTACGGCTTTGACCACGCATCATTTTTACCTCACCAGTACTAAACGGAGGAAAATTATAATGTAAGAAGAATTTGCTATCAACAGATTTTGCAGCGCTTTCTACTAATAATTCATCTAAACCAGTACCAAATGTTACAGTAGTTAATGATTGTGTTTCACCTCTAGTAAATAAAGATGAACCGTGTGGCGTTGGTAAAATATCAACTTCCATAGCTAATGGACGAACTTGGTCTAGTTGTCTACCATCTAAACGGAAACGATCGTCTATAATCATGCTTCTTACAACTTCCCATTGTAAATCTGCATAATATTTTTTAGCTAATTTCTTTTGTAAATCTGTTACTTCTGTACCTAAACTTTCAATTAATTCGTTCTTTAAAGCACTGTAAGCATCGCTACGTTCATGTTTTGCAGAACCTTTACGAGAAATTTCATAAATTTTATCTTTTGCAAAAGCCTCAACTTTAGCTTTAATTTCTAAATCTTCAGCTGGTTTTTTATACTCTCTATAGCCAGTTACACCTTTAGCAGCTCTTAGTTCTTGTTGTGCTTTAATTTGTACACGAATAGCGTCATGAGCCAATTGTAAAGCTTTAATTAAATCTTCCTCGCTACATTCTTTTGCTTCACCTTCAACCATCATTAGGTTTTTCTCAGTAGCAGCAATAATAAATTCTAGGTCAGATGCTTCTAATTCGCTTCTTGTTGGGTTTACAATAAATTCACCATTTAAACGGCTGATACGAACTTCAGAAATAATTTCTTTCATTGGTATATCAGAAACCGCAATAGCAGCCGATGCAGCTAAACAAGCTAATGCATCTGGCAACACTTCTAAGTCGCTAGAAACAAGGCTTATTAATACTTGTACATCGCAGAAATAATCTTCTGGAAATAATGGACGTAACGCACGGTCAATTAAACGGCTAGTTAATATTTCATAATCGTTTAAGCGGGCTTCTCTTTTAAAGAAAGAACCAGGTATACGACCTGCCGATGAAAATTTTTCTTGATAATCAACACTTAGAGGAAAAAAGTCTTGACCTTCTTTTGGGTCTTTATTGGCAACTACAGTTGCTAATAAGATACAGTTGCCTTGACGAACGGTAACAGCACCATCTGCTTGGCGGGCTAGTTTACCAGTTTCGATAAATACTTCTGCACCACTTGGTAGCAGAAAACTTGATTGTATTGGTTGTGATAACATTGTAGTGTAATAATGTGGTAATAAAGATAATGTGCTAATATAAAGCCATTAACATTACCGTGTTAGAATAACTAATAAATGAGGAAAAATAGGAGTGAAAAACACAAATCCCAACATCAAATAGAAGTTGGGATTTGCATATACGAGAATGTGAATTCAGTATTGTATATGAAGGCCTCCAAACCCCACTTAGTAGGGATTTGAGACTTTATTTTCTTAGACCTAATTTTTCAATTAAAGCACGGTAACCCATTAGGTTAGTTTTTTGCATGTAGCTTAATAAAGCTTTACGCTCACCTACTAATTGAATTAAACCTTTTTGGCTTGAGAAGTCTTTTTTATTAGCCTGTAAGTGTTTGCTAATATCTAAAATTCTCTCAGTTAATAAAGCTATTTGAGCTTCAGTAGAACCAGTGTTAGTTGCAGCACCACCAAATTGGGTGAAAATGCTAATCTTTTTTTCTTTAGTAATTGACATCTTAATTTCTTTTAGAGCAAACGGTATTGCTTCTTTTAAATTTTTTGTGGCTGCAAAAGTAGGATAAATTTTGTAAGTGTAGAAAGTTTTAAAAAATATTTTTTTTCAACATTGCAAATAGATACCAACTACCTAGCAACACCCATCTTACTCCCATTTAACTACGTATTAAAAGCCACAGATTTTAAGTAGATAAAAATGATACAACTATGGTTTTGCCAAAATGCCAACGGCTATATTTGCCTCAAACTTAGTCACATTGCCCCGTATTATTTGTACAGTAACCAACGATTTAAGCTACGACCAACGGATGCAGCGTATCTGTACATCGTTGTCGAGTGCTGGTTATGAGGTAGTTTTGGTGGGTAGACGACTAAAAAAATCCATACCATTACAAGCGCAACCATTTATCCAAAAGCGCTTGCCTTGCTTTTTTACTAAAGGCTTCTTGTTCTATACTGAATACAACTTACGGCTGCTATTCTTTTTGTTATTTACACGAGCTAATGCCTTCTGTGCCATAGATTTAGATACAATTCTGCCAAATTACATCGCATCTATTATTAGAGGTAAACCTAGGGTGTACGATGCACACGAGCTATTTACCGAATTAATTGAGGTAGTAAGCCGTCCAAGTATACACAAGGTTTGGTTAGCCATAGAGCGCTTTGTAGTACCTCGCTTTCAGTATGGCTATACAGTAAATCTGTTCATTAAGGAAGAGTTTAAACGACGCTATGGGGTTGATTATCAGATAGTAAGAAATCTACCACTGAAGAAAGAAATAACTGTATTGGAAAAATATCCTCGCTTTACGGTATTGTATCAAGGTGCTGTAAACGAAGGCCGCAGTTTTGAAACCCTGACACCTGCCATGCAACAGGTAGATGCTAACCTATTAATATGTGGTAATGGTAACTATTTTACCCAAGTACAAGACTTAATACAACAATATGGTGTAGAAGATAAGGTGACGCTAATGGGTGCGGTATTGCCAAATGAACTAAAAGCTATTACACCTAAATGTCATGTTGGGGTTACCATCTTTGAAAGTGAAGGGCTAAATCAATATTACTCACTTGCTAATCGCTTTTTCGATTATATGATGGCTGGCATACCGCAGATATGCGTCAATTACCCAGAATATGCACACATCAACAACCAATATGGCTTTGCCTACATGATAAAAGATGTACTGCCACAAACAATTGCAACAGCATTGAACAATTTATTGGCCGACAATGTTTTATACAAACAATTACAAGCTAATTGCGCTATAGCTAATGAGCAGCTTAACTGGCAACAAGAGGAAAAAACATTGATTCAATTTTGGAATACGATACTATAAAGCCATAGAAATTTTGGAAAAGCATTTACATATTGTTTGTTTAAACGTGCCTTATCCGGTAAACTATGGTGGTGTGTTCGACCTATTTTACAAGCTACCTGCATTACAAGCTGCTGGGGTAAATATTCACCTACATTGTTTTGATTACGGCCGTGGTGCGCAAGAAGAGTTGAATAAATATTGTGTATCCGTTAATTATTATGAGCGCAGAATAGGCCATGAAAGTATCTCAACATCACTGCCTTATATAGTAGCTTCTCGCAAAAATGATGAGTTATTAGATAACCTGCTACAAGACGATTACCCCATTTTTATGGAAGGTGTACATTGCACTTATCTGTTAAACGATGATAGATTCGCGAAGCGGCGCAAATTTGTACGTATACACAATGTAGAATACCAGTATTATCACGACTTATATAAAACAGCTACCTCACCTTTTAAGAAATTGTATTACTGGCGAGAAAGTAGATTATTGAAACATTACGAGGCTTCTATTGCAGGTAAAGCAACTGCCTATTGGGGCGTTACACATAAAGACGTCGCTTATTATCGCAGTGAATATCAATGTAAAACCATCGATTATTTGCCATTATACTTACCACCAACTTGGGAAGTAAAGGGCATTACAGGCATTGGTAATTACTTTTTGTACCAAGCAGATTTAAGCGTGGATGCAAATGAGAAAGCCGCCATTTGGTTGTTAGAAAAAGTGTTTAGTAAAATAGAAGTGCCGTTTGTAATTGCTGGTAAAAATCCTAGTGAGAAACTACAACGCCTTGCACATACACAATTGCATACTTGCATTGTTGTTAATCCATCTGAAAAGGAAATGCAGGATATGATAGCAAAAGCACATGTAAATATCTTACCGTCTTTTCATAGTACGGGCATTAAATTGAAATTATTAAATGCGTTGTATAATGGTAGACATTGCCTAGTAAATACTGCTACTGTAGATGGTAGCGGTTTAGAAAGTCTTTGCCACATAGCCAATACTGCTGACGAGTTTATAGCTGCTATACAAGCCATTGAAAACCTACCTTTTGTAGCAGAAGATGTTACACTACGTGAGATAGCATTAAAAGGGATGTTTAACAATGCTGCCAATGCTGCACAGCAAGTAAAATGGATTTGGACTGATTATGCGTAGCTATTTTATAAAGCCATAACTACTTTAAACTTTACTGATACAAATACCCATATTCAACCTTGCCAATTCGTTGCTTTTGCTTGTTGTAGCAAACTTCGCTTTCTTTAAGTCCTTTATCGTTGTAAGTGTAAGTCCATACTAGATAATTACTACCGCCATTAGTTACTTGGGTCATTTTGCTAATTCTGCCCTTATCATCGTATTCGTACAAGAAATCTGGTAGCATTTGCTTAGCTCTAGTATTAAAGCGTACAATATCTGTTACTTGATTTTTATCGTTGTAATAGTAATAATAGGTTTCAAAAACTCTACCTTTTCTTTTCCAACGTTCTTCACCAATATTGCCTTTTTCATCGTACACAAACTCAATAAAAGTAGTGTCTACTTTGTTCTTAATTTTTAATAAAGATGCAGGAATGTTATTGGCATTATAAGTCCAAATATGTACTTCGTTACTATTAATACCAACGGCTGTATCGTTTGTGTTTGAAGTAATAGTTACAGGCAAGCCTTTCTCGTTGTAAGTAAATGTATTGGTCGTTTCTACCTTGTGGTTTACATCTACACTTTTCTTTACTCTGCTGTTTTCGTAAGTTACTGTTAAGGTACTTTTCGAGCCTTCTTGTAATGAAGTAGTTGTTACTGTTTTTCTAAAATCAGGACTTACTTCTTGCTCTATGCTAAAGCCTTGCGTTACTTCACCCGAAGGCTCGTAGCTAATAGCTTTGATGGTTTTTATTCTGGCTTGTTTTATCAACTTAAACTGCTGATTGCTTAAGGTGTTGGCAACAATATCGTTGTAATAATATTGACCATTAACAATGCTACAGAAACAAACAGTAAACAGTATAAAAACAATGCGCATTAGAGAAGAAATTTCGTCAAATGTAGAAGCAAGTTTATTAACAATCCAAAAACATCAAAGCATATCATTGGCTATAACCGCTTGTTGCTGTATTTTTAGCCAAATATTAACAGCGTGTCTCATTTAAAAGAAAGAAAGGAAAAGCAGTGTCTTAATTGTAATGCGGTTATTTATGGTAGGTTTTGCCATGTTTGTGGGCAAGAAAATGTTGAGCCTAAAGAATCCTTTTTGCATTTGGTGAGGCATTTTATAGAAGATATTACGCACTTTGATGGTAAGTTTTTCGATACGTTGCGCTACCTTATTTTACGTCCTGGTTTTTTATCTTATGAATATATGCGTGGCAGACGCAACAGCTATCTCAATCCAATTAGGATGTACATCTTTACATCAGCTATTTTCTTTTTAATTTATTTTTCGGTAAATAAAAAAGAACATGCTAAGGATGGCGATGCGACACATACAGTAGAATCAGCTGATAATCATGGTAAAAAAGGTGGTCTTTTTGGTATAGGTGATAGTATTAAAGCCAATTTTAAATCAAATTTTGAAAAGGATCACGTTATAGATTCTTTAGAAGCTATTGAAGATTTGTTATCAGATTCAATTAAGATGACAAAAGATGCTGATGTAAAAGAAAAATTGCTAACCCAAAAAAAAGCGATAACTAATATATTAAAAATTAGTAAGTCTATTGTTGGTAATAATGACACACATCAGGAAAAAGATAGTACACACGATGCGCATCGAAAAGTAGTGAAAGACACTGTAAAGACCAATAGATATGCGTATAAACCAGTTGAAAATCCAATAAAAAGCGGGCAAAAAAAGCTTGAACATTCTAGTGCCAAAACAAAGGAAGCTGCCGTTGAAAAATATTCGCAAGAATTGAAAAATAGAATAGATAAGAAAGGTATTGTTGCTGAGGATGTTTCTATTGAAGAAACTAAAGACGAAGAAAATGAGCCAGATACGCTTGCTGTGCCAGGAATAACATTTGTTAACACACATAAACAGAAAAAGCAGAACACATCTGAAAATAAAGGTGCTATAGAAGGTTTTTTAGATGGATTGTCAGAAAATAGAGAAGAAGTAAAGCATAAAATACCTCAAGTTATGTTTATAACTTTACCTTTTATGGCCTTGATATTGCAACTTTTATATAGGAAGTTAAAGCAATTTTACTACGTCAATCATATCATTTTCATAATAAACCTTTATATTGGTGTTTATTTGTTGATATTATTTGAGTTAGGGTTAGATTATTTATATAAACTCAGTCACTTCGGTTTATTCACTTTCTTATCTGCTATTGTAAGCATTGGTTCGTTTTTTTACGTATACAAATCGTTGCGAAATTTTTACCATCAAGGTAGATTTAAAACGTTTATTAAGTGTTTATTGCTTTATTTTCTATTCTTTATTATAGCTGTTATCAGTTTTCTTGCAGTAGCAGCATTGCCATTTTCGTTATCTCATTAAAATAGTATTATGCCAACATTATCAGATAGTTTTTTAAAATTAGTTTCTATAATGGATGACCTAAGAGCAAAATGCCCTTGGGATAAAAAGCAAACAATAGAAACCTTACGTCCATTAACCCTAGAAGAGACCTATGAGCTTGCCGATGCCATTACGGATCAAGATTTTAAAGGCATCAAAGAAGAACTAGGTGATGTGCTACTACATATCTTGTTTTATGCAAAAATTGGTAGCGAGCAAAACCAATTTACGTTGCAAGAAGTAATTGATGGCATTAGCGAAAAACTCATTGTTCGTCACCCACATATTTATGGTGATGTAATTGTAGAAAATGAAGAAGATGTAAAACGTAATTGGGAGCAAATAAAGCTTAAAACTAACAATAAAAAGAGTGTTTTAAGTGGTGTGCCCAAAGCATTACCTGCTGTGGTTAAAGCCACTCGCATACAAGAAAAAGCCAAGCAAGTAGGCTTTGAATGGGAAAATAAAGAAGATGTATTTAAGAAAGTGCAGGAAGAAATAGGCGAGTTGCAAGAAGCTATTGCAGAAGACAATCAAGCGCATATTGAGGAAGAATTTGGTGATGTAATGTTTAGCCTTATAAATTATGCACGGTTTTTGAAGGTAGATGCTGAAGGTGCTTTAGAAAAGACCAATAAAAAATTTATGTATCGTTTTCAGCAAATAGAAACCATTTCTACGCAACGTGGCAAAGCCTTACAGGATATGACTTTGGATGAAATGGATGCAATTTGGAACGAAGTAAAACGCTTAAATAAAAACGCTTGACCCAATCATTACGTACCGCTTTTAGGCTAAACAGACGAATACTTATTACAGCATTGTGTCTTTATGTAATATCTGTACTGCTTACTGCTTTTTTAATTCATCGTGCTGCGCCTAACCAAGTAGTAAAGCAATTAGAAGCTAGAATAGCCAAGCATGAAGCCACATTTAATACAATTTATACCGATAATGCTTTACTTACACTACTTACAAAAGATACGCTTACTACAAAGCAATCGCAACTACAAAACCTGCCTTTTGGCTTGTTTGTGTATGTGTTAAACGATGTGGGTCATCCTATTTTAACGTATTGGAATAGCAACCAATATTATTTGCCTACTCAAAATATATTGCAGCAAGATGGTAGTTATTTCACCACCAATCAAAATGGCAATTTTGAAATTGTAAAAAAATCTACTCGCGTAAATGGACAAACCATTCTGGTAAATGCAGTAATACCTATTAGGTGGCATTATTTTATAGAAAACAAATACTTACACACCAACTTTGATGGCTTTAGTGATTTAGATGCGCAATATGACATAAGTAATGATAGTGGGGCTTATGTTGTACATAATAGCGAACAGCAACCTATTTTTAAAATTACACCTAAGCAAAATGACTATTTTATTTCCTACGATTTTGTAACTATTTTATTACGTACACTAGCAATAATACTGTTTGTAGTAGCGCTTAATAGTTTAAGCTTGCAAGTAGTTAAAGACAAAGGGTTTAATAAAGGGTATATTATTTTAGTATGTACAGTTATTTTTTTGCGGTTGCTTACTTACGTATTGCCGTTTCCATTTCAGTTTTCTAAGCTCGGTTTGTTCGATAGGTCAGTGTATGCATCCAACCAAATACATCCATCGCTTGGGCATTTATTAATAAATAGTGTTTTGGCTTTTTGGTTAATAGGGTATTACAAGTTTTATAAACCTACTACTGATAAGCACCAGTCGCCCAAATGGTTGGTGTACACTAATCTTGTATTGCTTTTAGAAATTACATTTTTTGTAGCCAAGATTGTTACAAGTCTTGTATCTGATTCAAAAATTTCGTTTGATGTTACCAACTTTTTCAGCTTAACTATTTACAGCATTATCAGCTTTATTGTGCTAGGTTTTTTGGCATTATCTTACTACCATTTGTCTCATATTTTATTAAAGCCAGTATTGCGCTATCAGCTACCGCTATGGCTACAATTATTGGTGGTGTTAGTGTTAGGGTTGGTGTATTTGTCATTTACGATAGGTAGCCCTAAAACAACCATGCATCTTGTGATACTAGCTTGGCTATTGTGTTATATAATATTAACCAATTGGCGTAAAAATGATCTGTATTTGTCATTGCTTAAGTCCTCTTTTTTTATTTTTTGGATGATGTGGTTTGCAGCCTCGTGTACCATTCTTGTAAGTTCGCAAAACAAAGTGGTAGAGTGGGCGCAACGCCAAAATATGGCAGAGCGCTTGGCCAATCAAAGCGACCCTAATGGCGAAAATTTATTAGCCATTGCAATGGCTAATTTCGATGATAAAAGCTTGGTAAAAAACTTCTATAAATTTCATTCAGAATTTAGTAATAGATTTTTAAAAGATAGCTTATTGAGCGAAAATTTTTCGGGCTATCTCAATAAGTTCGATACGCGTATTTACACCTTCGACACTTTGTATCATCCTCTATACAACGATGATCCCACTGGTTATGCCATCTTAAAAGCAATAGCCGTAAATAAGGGCAAAGCTGGCATTATACAGGATTTGTACACCTATCAAAATGCCGATGATCAAGTGCATTATTTGTACGAAAAAGCAATAGAAAATGATGGCATAAAACTAGGCTATTTTTTTGTGGTAGTAAAGCCAAAGCGCTATAAAAGCGAGGCTTTGTACCCTGAGTTATTTAAGCAAGTACAAGATTTAAATATCGACCTAAATACTAATTACGCTTATGCTGTGTACATTAATGGTAAAATGGCTAACAAGCTAAACGATTACGATTTTCCTACACAAATGAATAATAAAGCCTTAACTCCATACGAGTATAAAAAAATAACAACCGCCAACTTTACCGAGCTATGGTATAATGCTGGTAATGCAAGGTCCATTATTATTGCCAGGCAAGACCCTGGCCTGATAGAAGTTGCTACGCTATTTGCCTATTTGTTTTTTACTTTTTTAATATTGGTAATTACGTTTCATGCAGGTAGTTATTTGCTACGTACAGATTTTAGTAAACTAACGCTTACGCAAATTTTACAAACCAATATTCGTGCTCAAATACATACTACCATCATTTTTGTAAGCTTGTTTTCGTTTGTGGTAGTTGGTATAGCAACCATATCTTTTTTTATCAATCGCTTTAATACTACCAATGAAGCTAGGTTAAGTAAAACCATACAATTAATAGCCAACGAGATAGAGCAGAAAGTAAAAGAAATTCGTACGCAAATGCTTTTTGACGATGCCCTTACCATAACTGAAGTAGGCTTTGTAAATGAACTTGAACGTAAAATTACCGAGGTATCAGAAGTACATAATGTAGACATTAATTTTTTTACAGCAAATGGCAAGCAAATAGCTACCACGCAGCCTTACATCTACAACAAATCTTTACTTAGCTACCAAATGAACCCTAAGGCTTACGAGGTGTTACATTACAGTAAGGCTAGTCGTTTTATACAGTCAGAACATATAGGTAAGCTTAACTACATTAGTATTTACTTACCCATTCTCAATGAAGATGGTCATGTATTTGCCTACCTCAATATTCCATATTTAAACTCGCAGATAGAGCTTACACAAGAAATTTCAAACTTTATCGCTACCCTTATAAACCTAAATGCGTTTGTGTTTTTGCTGGCTGGTGCTATCGCTTTTTTACTTACAGAGCGCATTGTATCTGCCTTTAAAGCCATAGCCGATAAAATGCAACAGGTGAATCTATCGCAGCACAACGAAGTAATTACCTGGCATAGAAACGATGAAATTGCACCATTGGTAAATGAGTACAATGCCATGGTGCAAAAGCTAGAGCAAAGTGCTGTGGCACTAGCTCGCAGCGAGCGTGAAGGTGCGTGGAGAGAAATGGCAAGGCAAGTAGCCCACGAAATTAAAAACCCACTAACACCTATGAAGCTAAGCATTCAATACTTGCTTAAAGCCATAGATGCAGATGCTGCCAATAGCAAAGAACTCTCTAAAAAAGTAGCCACCACATTGGTAGAACAAATAGACCAACTAGCAAAAATTGCTGGCGATTTTAGCCAATTTGCCAATATTAATAATGTGCAATTAGACACGTTTGATGTTGCAGAAGTGCTTACCTCGGTTATTGCTTTGTATCACCACAGCGAGGGCGTTACCATTCATTATCAGCATACAACCGCAAGTTTAGTTACGGCCGATAAAACCCAACTCAATCGCTTATTTACCAACCTTATTAAAAACGCTATAGAAGCGGTAGACGATGAAGACGAAACCAACAAACCTATAATAACCATTGTACAACAGCAGCAAGCAAAGGCAGTTGTAATAAGCATTACAGACAATGGCAAAGGCATACCAGAAGCCATGCAAAGCCACATATTTACACCCAACTTTACCACCAAAACATCTGGTACAGGCTTGGGCTTAGCCATCTGTAAAGGCATTGTAGAAAACATTAACGGTACCATACAGTTTAGCACCCAAGCCAATGTAGGCACTACGTTTACAGTTACGTTGCCATTGGCAGAGCTGTAACTGGTACACTAAAAAATTAGAAGCGCAACAGTTTTTCAAAGCCAAGCAGCCCTCCTGCTTTTCGCTATTAGTCCTCGCCACCCGATAGCTATCGGGTCGTGCCTCATGGCTGTGGGCTAGCCGCTGCAATCAGGGCTATTATGTGGGGCGTTAGAATCATTACTGTACACATAAAAAGGGGCCACTATAGAAATAGCAGCCCGTTCGTTCATTGCTGAACTTGCGTCAAAAAAAACCGAGTTTATGCGCTAATGATAATAGCATTGATAAATGCTTTATACATTCGCTTGCGAATAAGATGTTGTAATAATTATTGGTGAATTTGTACGTGATAGATGCTATGCCATATAACGCTTAGTGCGTTTTGTAATAAGTAATAAGTACGTACAAGTGCATTTAACATATGTGGTCAAACCTGTAAGTACGGTAATGACTTTCATTAAGTAAATGCAAAAGCGTTACGCTTTGGGTGGTGGTGGTGTAATATCTTTAGAAAATAAGAAACAGTACTTTTCATCTAATGGAAAAGCAACAGATACAACGGTTACAAACTCTTGTTCTAAAGTAAAATTGAGCGGTTTTGGCTCATAAATTTTAATAGAAGTATGCTTTAAACTTTGGGTAGTTTTTTGCTTTGGCAGCTTATGTGTTGTTTCAGGAAAAGCATCTTTATGGCCTAGTACTACCTCAGAAATATATTCGGTAGCTGAATTAATATCGTTGAAAGTATTATGAGATGTATTGCTAACTAATATTGGGTGAAACTCTATTGCATCAATACTTTGATTGAGTATTTGTAATGCCATTAGTAGTATCAGGCACTTTAAAACGATATTTTTTAGCTTGGCTATCATTAATTACAGTGCAATAATACGTAGAACTTGCGTCTTTCAAACACTAATAGATGTTAAGGCCATTTTTTGCGAAGCTAATAGTAAACAAAAAGCCCCGCAAACTAGTTGCAGGGCTTTTTAAGTAAACTATATCAATCATTTATTTTTTCACTTCACTAGAACCTAGTGGTTTGTTTTTTGCAAAGTCAACCAAGATAGGTGCAGCTACAAAAATAGATGAGTAGGTACCTGTGATAACACCAATTAACATCGCAAATGCAAAACCTCTTGTAACCTCGCCACCAAAGATGAATAAGATTAAGATGGTTAAGAATACAGTTAATGAGGTCATTACTGTACGGCTTAATGTTTGGTTAATCGCTCTGTTAATGATAGTGGCGTTGCTTTCACCTTTCATTAGCTTGCTGTCTTCTCTAATTCTATCGTACACAATTACGGTATCGTTCATTGAGAAACCAATAACGGTTAGTATCGCTGCGATAAAGTGCTGATCTATCTCTAATGGAAAAGGCACAATTTTACGAGCAAAACTGAATACGATTAAGGTTACAAATACGTCGTGTAACAAAGAGAAAATAGTACCTAAACTGTATCTCCAATCACGGAAACGGATGAAGATATACAAGCAAATAACTAAGATAGCAAATATGGTTGCTTTTTGTGCACCAGATTTCAAGTCATCAGAAATTGTAGGTAATACAGTTTGAGAACTTTGTTTGTATTTGGTATCAAATTCAGCATAAGTAGTACCAGTAGGTAAATGATTAGCTAAGCCTTTAAATAAAGCTGTTTCTACTAATGAATCGATGTTTTTACCAGTCTCATGTATTCTATAAGCAGTAGTAATGTTTAATTGATTAGCACTACCTACAGTTTTAATAATAGGCGCTTGATTACCAAATTCTACTTTTAGTTCATCGATTAATTTTTCTTGGTTTACAGCTTGTGTAAACTTAACTGTGTAGCTTCTACCACCAGCAAATTCAACACCTTGATCGAAACCATTGAAGTAAGAAGCAATACCTAATACCAATACTACCGCAGAGATACCGTAAGCAACTTTTCTGTACTCAATAAATTTATAAGAAGCGTGTTTAAATACTTTTTTAGATAAACCAGTAAAGTAATCGAAGTGACGATTTTTACCCATGTACAAGTCTGTAACTAAACGAGAAATTAAGATACCGCAGAACAATGATAATACGATACCAACCATTTGTGTAGTTGCAAAACCTAATACAGGGCCTAAACCAAAGTAAGCCAATATTGCAGCCGTTAAGAAAGTAGTAACGTGGGCATCTAATACTGGTGCTAATGAACGTTTGTAACCATCGTTTACAGCCGTTGCGTAGTTTTTACCCTTGGTTAACTCTTCTTTAATACGTTCGAAAATAATTACGTTAGTATCTACCGCCATACCAATGGTTAATACTAAACCTGCAATACCTGGTGCAGTTAAAGTAAAGCCTAGTGCAGCTAAAATACCAATGGTGAATAGTAAGTTCAATATCAATGCAATATTAGCAACCCAACCTGCTGTGTTGTAATACACAAGCATTAAACCAAATATTACAATGAAAGAAATTAAGAAAGATAATGCACCACCTTTTAAAGCAGCATTACCAAGTGTTGGCCCAATTACTTGGTCCTGAACAATCTTAGCTGTTGCAGTAAGCTTACCACTCTTTAAAATATCTGCTAATTCTTGTGCTTCCTTTACAGTGTAGCTACCGCTAATAGAAGAGTTACCACCAGTAATAGCTTCGTTTACGTTTGGTGCAGAATACACAAAATTATCTAGTACAATAGCGATTGGTTTACCTACATTTTTGCCTGTCATTTTAGCCCAAATGTTAGTACCAATTTTATCCATGTTCATTTTGATAGACACTTTGCCTTTGTCATCATAGTCTTGTACTGCTTCAGCAACGTGTTCGCCTTCTAGTTCAGCTTGACCATTATCTAAAGTTTTGATAGCATATAGCTGTAAAATAGTTTTAGAAATTGCAGGATCTTCACTATCAACTTTACCATACATCAACACCATGTTAGCTGGAAACTTGCTTTTTGCAATATCCATGCGTAACAAAGTATTCAACTTGCTTGTATCAATTGCCTTTACATAACCAATAGCAGCAGGGAAAACTGTTTGACCATTTTTACCTTGTTGTGGTTGTGTAAATTGAATTAAACGTCTAATAGGTGCTTCGTTTGCTTTATAAACTGAGCTATCAACTTTGCTAGTGGTAGCAGTTTTGTTTTTAGCTAAGTCTGCCATGCTTTTAGCTTTCGCTGTATCAACAACAGCAGCTGTAGCAGCAGTATCTTTTTTAGTAGTGTCAACAGCTTTAGTACCGTTTAAGTAGTCTTGTACCGCTTTATCAGCAGCTACTAAACCATCACCTATTTCGTTTAGGTTATACACTTCAAAAAACTGTAAGTTGGCGCTAGATTGGATGATTCTACGTACTCTTTCAGGGTCGTTAGCACCAGCTAATTCTATGTTAATTACAGCTTTTACTTTATCAGGGTTAATGCTTGGTGACGATACACCAAAACCATCAATACGTGTTCTTAATACGCGTAAAGTATTGTTGAAGGCACTTTCAGCTTGCTCTCTTAAATAAGCAATTACTTTAGCGTCATTGTCATCAAACTTTACTTTACCGTTACTTTTTCCTGCAAAAAGCGGTGCTAAAGTAGCGTTAGGGTTACCAGCTTTAAACTCGTTGGTAAACAACGTGATAAAGTCTGCGCCACTATTGGCCTTTTTTGCTACAGCTGCGTCAAGCGCTTTGTTAAAGGCAGCATCTTTGCTATAGTTAGCAAGCGATTTTACCAAGCCATCTAAACCTACTTCCACGGTTACACTCATACCACCTTGCAAGTCAAGACCAAGTAATACTTCCTTGTCTTTTGCGCTGCGGTAAGTTGTTAAACCAAATGGACCAATTTTAGTGTCTTTGGTGCTGTCTAATAAGCGTTGTAAGCGAGCTCTTTTTAACTCTTTCAATGTGTCAGCATAAAGTGCTTGAAGCGCTTCATTGCCTGCGTACTTCTCTTTCGCAGATGGATAACTTGCTGATACCCATTTGTCAGCCTTAGCTTCCATATCGTTCTCATGGCTATGTACAAACCAAGTAAATGATAGTTGATAGATACAGATAAGAATTAGGGCAATCGCAAAGAAGCGTACTAAACCTTTCAGTTGCATAATTAGTAACGGTTTAAAAATTTTTAAGTGGGCAAAGATAGGGGGAAAGGCTATGAAAAAATCCAAGGCCAAAAGTGGCGATTTTATTTGAAAATAGCACACAGATTACGCAGATTATCATGATTTTTTACAATTCCGGCATCGTTTATCATGTTTAGCTTAGCCATCATGATTGTCTGCATTCTATTTATGGTTGTTCATCTGCTTTAGCCTTGCTTTTATCCCTTTTGGCTAATAGTTCTAAATACTGTTGTTCTTTGCTTTCCCATTGAAAATTGCGGTATAGCCAAGCCATAAATACGGTTATTATTAGCAATGCTAAGGCAAATACAATGGTACTCATTTTACTGTTGGCTACCATATTGGCACGTTCAAACCAGCCTGTAATTACCGCTACAATTATGGCTGCGCAAATGCCCAAGCCTACTGACATACCTTTTACAAACTGCACAAAGCTTTGTCTGTAAGTATCACGTTGCTTAGCCCAGTAAATGATATAGTCTTCTTCTTGTTTTGTAAGCATGGGGCAAAAGTAGGGCAATAGTGAGAAGTGAGTAGTGAGAAGTGAGCAGTAAGTAGTGCGTAAAGAAACCACGAGGTAAAGAAGCAATGAAAATGTATTTTCAATGTTGTTATTATCTTGAGTTAGCAAGTGTGTACAAGCTTACCTACAACTTCTGAATAAACTCTGTGCCTTTGTGTCTAATGTGGTAATACTTTATTTCTTCATACTACTCATTAAAATATAACCATCGGTAAAGGTTTTCAAGGTATCTAGTTGGCGATGCTGTTGTATGGCTTGTAATCTTAGAATATTTGGGTTGTCAAACTCATTGGTAAACCATACAATATAATGTGGCTTGGTGTTGTAGTAGCCTTGTATCTCTTGTGTATGAACGGTTTCTGGTAAAGTATTGCAGCTAAGTTTACTAAAAAAATATACCGCATCATTCGCATTGGCATAAATAGTTGTACCACTTTTAAAAAATTGCGGCTGCTTTTGCAAAAACTGCACAATAGGCGATTGCTGCCAAGTAGCATCGGTGTAACCTGGTATGCCATAATCAATCACCATGCCTCGCCAATCATCGGCCCATAAATATTGCTGATACTGAAATAAACCAACAACGGTAAGGCACAAAGCAGTTACCAACCATTTTATAGTAACTATTTTTATTTGCTTCAAAGCACCGGGTAACCAATAACTGATAGCCAATAGCATAGGTATAAAAGCGGCAGATAATAATCGGTTATTAATTTGCTCGTAACGAGAAATAGAAGCCGTAGCCACTATAAATGCCACGTAAATAACAAAAGCTACCGTGGCAATATTTTGATAAGTATAAATGGCTTTTTGTTGCCAGCAGCGTGTTGCAATTAATAATACCATCACTACAAATAGTGTAGCGGCTACAAGGTCTGCATGGCTGTAAAACATTTGTGGTAGATGTAACCAATCATAAAAGGTATTGCCATAAAATTGTAGATTATCTGCAAAAGGGGTAAGGCTTTTTTGTCTATCACCAGTTAAAGTGCCTTCAAGCCAATAATTGTAGGAAAGATTAGCTATTAAAGGCAGCAAACTACCTGCACCAAAGACGAGCAAATGCCACCATTTTTTGCGCCATACCAATTGGCCATCCATCAATATTACCAAGGCTGCAATAGCTATAAATGTAACACCTGCAAAGCGTGTAACACATGCTGCTGCTGCAATAGCGCTAAGTTGTACCAATGATTTGATGCTGTAAGTAGCACCATATTTGCGCAGCGCAACAAACAAGAATAGCAGTAGTAGAATAAACAATGTTTCGCTCCATAACATGCTATAAATTTCTATAAGCGACGAGCTAATAATAAGGCAACTTAAAAGCAGCCATTTATATAATTTGCTGCTTGTTATTTGCTGCGCTAAGCAGCCCGTAATAAAAATTACTAAGGCAAATAGTAGTGCATTTAGTATGGGTGCAATGGCAATAATATCGTGTTGCGATACAAACATAACGCTACCTAAAAAACTAGGGTAGAAGCATGGAAATACGATGAGCGGCCTACCATCAAACTGATACCAAAACCTACCTTGCTGCATATTGCGTGCAACGCTTGTATAAGTAAGTGAATCTGGCGAAACACCAATACCATGCTGCACAGCTAGCCAATAAATAATGCTTGCGCCAACAAAAGCGGCAATTAGTGCATCAATATTGTGTTTAAGTATGCTGGTTTTGGGGTGCTTCATTATTGCTACAATGGATGGCTGCTAAGATAGAGGAAACCAAGTAAGTGTATCTATAGCAGTCTATGTTAATGCAATGTTTAGTAATAGCATAGCTTAAACTTGTGTGTAAATGTTAATAGGTTAAAATGGTGATACAACTTCTTACCGAACTATTTATCTTCGCCCATAATCAACTAAAATTATGGCAGAAGACTTACACATTGCAAAAGGTACTAAGGAAGAGCAATACATAGATTTAGTACCGCAAATAGCAGCCTTGGTAGAGGGTGAAAAGTATTTAATATCTAACTTGGCTAACGTTACAGCCGCTTTAAAGCAACAGTTTAATTGGTTGTGGGTAGGCTTTTATCAAGTAAAAGGCGAGCAGTTGATGTTAGGGCCATTTCAAGGACCTATAGCCTGTACAAGAATACATAAAGGCAAGGGTGTTTGTGGTACAAGTTGGGCGCAAGCAAGAACGATTATTGTGCCTGATGTTTCAAAATTTTCTGGCCATATTGCTTGTAGCAGTGCTTCGAAAAGTGAAATTGTAATACCAATTTTGGTACATGGTGATGTAGTTGCGGTGCTAGATGTAGATAGCGAAAAGCTAGATGATTTTGATATTGTAGACCAAAAATATCTTGAGAAAATCGTTAGCCTTATAAAGTTTAAATAGCGCACAAGGTTTAGAACTCTTTACTTTATTTGTTGTTATTATACTTTATCATGAAGCAATTTGAAGTTCCTAATATTTACCGCAGCCAATTAATAAGCGCTGTAAAAGCAAAGCGTAAAAGCGAAGACAAGTTGAAGAAAGACTTTTCGCCTACGTTGCTAGATTTTGGTGCGGTGCAAATATTTCTTGCAAGGCATTTTGGCTTTTGCTATGGTGTAGAAAATGCTATAGAAATTGCTTTTAAAACCATCGACGAAAATCCAGGCAAACGTATTTTTCTGCTTAGCGAAATGATACATAACCCACAAGTAAATGCAGATTTACAAGCGCGTGGTGTACAGTTTTTGCAAGATACTTATGGTAAGCAACTGATAAGTTTTGACGACATTACCAAAGACGATATAGTGCTTATTCCAGCTTTTGGTGCAACGCTATCTATAGAGGCATTGTTAAACGAAAAAGGCATTGCTACAGAAAAATACAATACAACTTGCCCTTTTGTAGAGAAGGTTTGGAACCGCGGAGAACAAATTGCTAAAAAAGGCTACAGTATTGTAATACACGGTAAGCCAAAGCATGAAGAAACAAGAGCTACTTTTTCTCATGCGGCTGCAAATACACCAAGTATTATTGTAAATGATATGGCTGAAACCATTGCTTTGGGTAAATACATTATTGGTGAAGCAAATGCGGCACATTTTTATACAGAATTTAAAGGACAATATTCTGATGGTTTTGATATTACCAAAGACCTACAGCGCTTTGGCGTTATTAACCAAACCACGCAACTAGCTACAGATACACAAGCTATTTCTGATTATTTAAAACAATTAGTTGCCACACATTACCAACTAGATGATACAACTATTGGTGAGCGTTTTGCTGATACAAGAGATACGCTTTGCTATGCCACTAACGATAACCAAACAGCGGTAACAGGTTTACTACAAACAGGGGCTGACTTAGCATTAGTGATTGGTGGTTATAATAGTAGTAACACATCGCATTTGGTAGAGTTGTGCGAACAAAAATTGCCAACGTATTTTATAGATAGCCCTAATAAATTGCTATCAAAAGAAGAAGTGTTGCACTGCAATTGGCACACAAAAGCCACATCGGTAATTGCTAATTATTTACCACAACAACTGCCTGCAAAAATATTAATTACAAGTGGTGCAAGCTGCCCAGATGCTGTGGTAGAAAGTGTGATAGAGAAGCTACTGAGTTTTTACAATACACCAAAAACAATGGACGATATTATACAAGAATTAGTAGTTTAAGATATCATTAAAAGACCTGTTAGTTTTTTCAAAATCTAACAGGTCTAAATTTATCAGAAAGCTTATTTTTAAACTGATCTAGTTTAATTTTTTCACCATCATTAAGTAAGTAGGAAAGTGATCACTATAACCACCACGGTAGGTTAAGCCATCCCAAGTGCGCATTGGGTAGCCTTTGTATTTACCAATATTTTCTACCAAAAATTCTTTATTAAAAATGTATTGTTTGTAGAAGAAGTAGCCGCTTTGGTCTTTGCTTAACCATGGGTAACTAATCATAATTTGATCAAACAAGCCCCATGCATCTTGATAAGCCAATGTACCAATACCTTTCTTATACAAATCTGTCCAAGGGTTGTATATACCACCAGGTTTTACATCAGCAATTTTAGCTTTAGCTTTTAAAACTTCTGTAATACTAGGGCTTACCGGGTCATCATTTAAGTCTCCCATAATTACAAACTTTGCATTCGGGTCTGTTTCTGCTACTTTAGCCATTTGCACTTTACATACTGCTGCTGCTGCTGCACGGCCTGGTGCACTTCTTTCCTCGCCACCTACACGGCTAGGCCAGTGATTTACGAGTACATGAATGGTTTCACCATCAAACTTACCTTTTACCCAAAGCACATCTCTAGTATAATAGGCATCTTTACTGCCGCTTGGTAGCGCTACAAAAAGTGCTTTACTTTCTTCAGGTGTAAAATATTTTGGGTTATAAATTAATGCCACATCTACACCACGAGCATCTCTACTATCATAATGTACAAATTTGTAATTACGACTTTTAAGGAGTGGATGATGTATTAAATCATTTAGCACTGTATCGTTTTCTATTTCCGCAACACCTAAAATAGCTGGTCCATCTGGGCTAATATCCGTACCCAATTGCGATATTACAGTAGCTAATTTTTCAACTTTATTCCAGTAGATTTTGCTATTATAATTGCGAGGGCCTTTAGGTGTAAACTCATCATCATTTACCCTAGGGTTATCTGTTGTATCGTAAAAGTTCTCGCAGTTGTAAAATGCTACAATAGCTACTTTATAGTTTTTTTGCTGTGCAAATGTCCAGAAAGGTAATGTTAAAAGTAAAATAAAAATTTTCTTCATATAATTTCTTAAAGGGTAAAAATACAGTTATGACACTAAAAATTGCAGAATTTGTAGTATTATCATTGTATTACTAAAATAAAGATTGACAATTTTATGTAACAATAACCTATTTTCGTATTTGGAACAAAATTTACTTATGAGAAAATTGATATTCTTTTTGTCTGCGTTATTGGTTATAAATAGCGCTTGGGCACAAATTAAAGAGAAGCAAAAACCTATACAAGATACCGTACGTAAAAGTATAGATAGCGCTATTGTAGAAGAGTTAAAAGACAATGCTTTGGATAATATTCCAACTGTCTCGCTTGATGACAATGATTTTGGGGATGGCGGTAGCGCACAAAACATATCATCTATTCTTACAGCAGGAAGAGATCCTTTTTATTCTGCATCAGCCTATAATTTTAGCCCTGCGCGTTTTAGAATGCGTGGTTACGATAACGATTTGAATGCCACTTTTATGAATGGTATTCCTATGGATAACTTAGACAATGGCTTTACCCCATTTGGTTTATGGGGCGGCTTAAATGATGTAATGCGTAGCAGAGATTTGTCTATTGGCTTGCGTTACAACACTTTTAGCTTTGGCGATATTGGAAGTAGTACTAGTATAGATTCTAGAGCAAGTAAACAGCGTGAGCAAACTCAAGTAGGCTACTCGTTGAGTAATAGAAATTATACACACAGAGTAAATGTTTATCATGGTTCTGGCATTAGTAAAAAGGGCTGGGCTTATGTAGTTGCAGGTAGCTTTAGAGGTGCTGATGAAGGTTATGTACCTGGTACTTATTATAATAGTTATAGCTACTTTTTAGGTGTAGATAAGCGTTTTGGTCAAAAACATTTATTGTCTCTAGTGGCTTTTGGTGCGCCTACAGAAAATGGCCGTCAGACGGCAGCGGTGCAAGAAGCGATGGATTTAGTAGGAAGTAATTATTACAATCCAGCTTGGGGTTATCAAAATGGAAAAAAACGTAATACAAATGTGGCAAAAACGCATCAGCCTTACATTATACTTACGCATGATTTTAGAATTTCTAACAAAAGCTCATTAGTTACTGCATTAGGTTATTCTTTTGGCGAAAGGGCAACGACGGCTTTAGATTGGAACAACTCTGCTGACCCAAGACCAGATTACTACCGATACTTACCAAGTTATCAAGAAGATGCTACTTTAAAACAAAGAGTAGCTGATGAGTTTGCAACTAATACATCTCTAAGCCAAATTAATTGGGATAAATTGTATTTAACTAATTATGGCAGTTTTGAAACGGTTAAAGACGTAAATGGTATTGCTGGTAATAATGTATCTGGTAGGCGCTCAAGATATATTGTAGAAGAACGTGCTATTGATACAAAAAAATTCAATGTAAATACTGTATTTAATAAAAAGATTAATAATCACCTAGATTACACTGCTGGTGCATCTTTCCAGAACCAAAAAAATAACTATTTTAAAAGAGTAGGTGATTTGTTAGGTGGCGAGTTTTATGTTGATTTGAATCAGTTTGCAGAAAGAGATTTTCCTACAAATCCATTGGCAGCACAAAACAATGCATTAGCACCGAATAGAATTTTACTTAAAGATGATAAATTTGGTTATAACTACGATATCAATATTATGAAATCGGCAGCTTGGCAACAATTTGTGGTAAAGTATAATAAAGTTGACTTTTTTGTAAGTGGCGAAATTTCTAATACTCAGTTTTATAGAAACGGTAATTACAAAAACGGTTTGTATTTAAACAATTCTTACGGTCAATCTACTACTTACAATTTTAATAACTATGCTTTTAAAGGAGGCATTACTTACAAAATTGATGGTAGAAATTACTTGTATGTTGATGGTGCGATGCTTACAAAAGCGCCTTATTTTGATAATGTGTACACTTCACCAAGAACGCGTGACTTAACACAAGATAATATTACGAGTGAAAAAATCTCATCATTAGAAGGGGGTTATGTTTTGAATGCGCCAAAAATTAAGGTGAGATTAACTGGTTACTACACCAAGTTTGAAGATCAAATGAATGTTATTACCTTTTACCATGATGATTATAGGAATTTTGTAAACTACGCTTTGAGTAATATAAATAAAGTGCATTTTGGTGCTGAATTAGGTTTTGACGCAAAAATTATGAGAAATTTATCCTTAGTAGGTGCTGCTGCAATTGGTAGGTATTACTACGATAGCAAGCAACAAGCAACTGTAACACAAGATAATAGTGCTGTAGTATTAAGCAAAGAAACAGTGTATTCTGAAAACTTTAGAGTAGGTGGTACACCGCAAGAAGCTTACAGTTTAGGTATATCTTATCGTAGCCCTAAGTTTTGGTACTTTACACTTACTGGCAATTATTTCGATCAAATGTGGTTAGATTTTAACCCTATACGTAGAACAGAAGCTGCTGTAAACGGTGTAGCTAAAGATAGCGATAAGTGGAATGAAATTTTAAATCAAACACGCTTAAAGCCACAAGCTACTTTAGATTTTTTTGGTGGTTATAGTTATAGATTACCAAGGCAAAGAGGGTCTAAACACAGTCAGTATTTAGTATTTAATGTTGGTGTAAATAATTTGCTTAATAACAAGCAATTGATTACTGGCGGCTTTGAACAATTGCGTTTTGATTTTGATGCCAAGGATGTAAGCAAATTTCCACCAAAATTGTTTTATGCTTATGGTACCAATTTCTTTGCAAGCATCATTTATCGTTTCCAATAAATCTTTTTATCAAACATTCATAAAATCATAATACAAATAAGATGAAAAATAATAAATTTCTTTTAGCTTTCTCAGTAATAATGCTGCTGGCTGCAACAATTGTTATGTCGTGTAACAAAAAATTTGATGAGCCACCTTATCCAACTGACCCGAATATTACCGCTAACACAACTATTAAAGCTTTAAAAGCTAGGCATACTGTAGCTGGTGCTTACGACGAAATTAAAACCGATTTAATAATATCGGGTGTGGTTATTGCCGATGATAAAAGCGGCAATTTGTATAAAAATATATATATCCAAGACTCAACTGGTGCAATTAATGTGTTGTTAGATGCTACCAGTTTGTACGGTTCTTACCCTGTAGGTCGTAAATTATTTATTAACTGTAACGGACTTACTGTAAGTGATTATAATGGTCTAATTCAATTAGGCATTAAAGCCTTTGTTAATAATAGCCCATCTTTAGAAGGCATACCAAGTGCGCTAATTTCGAAATATATCACTGGCGGTTCTCTAAATAATCCTGTAGTACCTAAAACGGTTTCACTCAGTCAGCTAACAACCAATATGCAGGATCCATATCTTGGTTCTTTGATTCAATTAAGTAACTATGAATTTGTTGCTGGAAGTGTCACAAAAACATATGCTGATACTTCTGCTTACAAAGCTACGGGCGAATTATTAATTCAAAACTGTTCGGGTGCAAGTAGTGAGGTAATGGTACGTACAAGTGGCTTTGCCAACTTTGCAAGCTATAAAGTACCTACTGGTAATGGTATTATCAATGCTATTTATACTATTTTCAGAACTACTAAGCAATTACTTGTCCGTGACACAAGCGATGTGAAATTTTATGCTACACGTTGTAATGGGGTAGTTATTGGTGGGCCTACAACCGTCATCAATATTTCTGATGTAAAAGCATTGTATACCGGTAGCCCAGCAGCAGCACCTAGTGCTAGAAGAATTACTGGTATTGTAATTTCTGATAAGGCAGGCGCAAATATGCAAGCACAAAATTTAGTACTACAACAAGGTAATGGCCTTGCAGGTATAGTGGTGCGTTTTGATGCAGCACATTCGTTTAACCTAGGCGATTCTATTGATGTTGCTATTTCTGGAGGTACTATTGATAAATTTAGTGGTCTATTGCAAGTTGCTACTGTGCCTTTAGCTAATGCTACACTAATAAGTACAGGAAAAACAATTACACCAAGAGCAACTACTAGTGCAGCAATTAATACAAATATTGATGCATGGGAGTCAACTTTGGTAAGATTAAGTAACGCAACTATTACCGGTGGTACTGCTGGCACTTGGGGTAGCAATGGTAGCACAATTATTAACGATGGTACTGCAACTATTACGCATTTTACACGTTCTGGGGCAACGTTTCAAGCTACAGCTTACCCAACTGGTACTGTAACATCTATCACTGCTATAGTAGGTAGGTTTAATACTACCAACCAAATAGGTATTCGTAATTTAACAGATGTTGTGGGTGGTGCAACTGGTGGTGGCGGTACTGGTACTGTATTGCTAGATGAAAATTTCGAATCTACAACTGGCAACATTGCATTAACAAATTGGTTTAATGGACCAGAAGTTGGGACTAGATTTTTTACTTCGGTTTCTGCAACTGGATTTAGTAAATGTGCGCAAGCAACTGCATTTGGTACACCTGCAGACCCAACTGTAAAATCATGGTTAGTAACACGAGGTATTAACTTCAGCACGTTTACTTCTGAAATTTTTACTTTCGAAAGTAGAGCAACTTTTGCGAATGGTTCTACATTAAAAGTTTTGGTATCAAATAATTATTCTGGCGTTGGTAACCCTTGGGTAGCTGGTGTAACTTGGAATGATATATCTTCTTTATGTACACTTAGTCCCGGAACATCTACCAATGGCGCAGGTATAGCATTTACACCATCTGGTAATGTTAATTTAAGTAGCTACACTGGTACTGTTTACATTGCATTTGTGTACGAAGGTGGAGCCGCGGCACCTGCTAAAACAACAAATTGGCAAATTGATAATGTGAAGATTGTAGGTAATTAATGGGGAAATAAAAATAAATTATAGCCATCCGATTTTCGGATGGCTTTTTTATTGTGCTATAGGATGAGCATTTTAAAGTGTGCAAAATTTTGTGCAAGATATTTTGTGCACGTTTTGTTTGAAAGAAAAAATTGCCACTCGTAAAGTTGTCATGATGGCAGGGTAAGTGTTGGTGGTACTGTGTTTGATAACAGGCTATTGAAGCTAAATCTACGCTTAGATAAAAGCTGAATACCAAGACAAACGTACAAGTGTGCGACGCAACAACAGCTAAATAGTAGTACTGTAGCTGTTAACAACAATGAAAAAATAACATAAACAATACACGATTATGCAAAAAGGACAGATTAGGGTAAATACGGAAAACATTTTCCCGATTATCAAGAAATTCTTGTACAGTGAACACGATATTTTTTTACGTGAGTTGATTAGTAATGCGACTGATGCGACGCAAAAAGTGAAAACTTTATCGTCTATTGGTGAAGCAAAAGGTGATTTGGGCGAATTAAGAATTGATGTGATTTTAGATGCGAAGGAAAAGACCTTAACCTTTAGCGACCGTGGTGTTGGTATGACCAAAGAAGAGGTAGATAAATACTTGAACCAAGTGGCTTTTAGTGGTGCAGAAGAGTTTTTGACCAAGTATAAAGATGCAAGTATAATTGGTCATTTTGGTTTGGGTTTTTATAGTGCGTTTATGGTGGCTGAAAAGGTAGAAGTGATTTCTCAAAGCCACAATTTAGATGCGCCTACGGTATATTGGAGCTGCGACGGTAGTCCTGAATTTGAATTGTACGAGGTAGAGAAAAAAGACCGTGGTACAAAAATAATCTTGCATATTAATGAAGATAGCAAGGAATTTTTAGAGGCAAGCAAGGTAAAATCTGTTTTAAACAAGTTCTGCAAATTTTTACCGATACCTATTTATTTTATTGATGTTGCAGAAGAGAAAAAAGAAGATGCTGAGGCAGAAAAAAGCATCAACAATACGAACCCAATTTGGGTAAAAAAGCCAAGTGATTTAACGAAAGAAGACTACGAAAACTTTTACAAAGAATTATATCCTTTTAACGAAACACCATTGTTTTGGATTCACTTGAATGTAGATTATCCGTTTAACTTAACAGGTATTTTGTATTTCCCTAAAATTAAGCAGAGCTACGAAATACAAAAAGATAAAATTCAATTGTACAGCAATCAAGTGTTTGTAACAGACGAGGTGAAGGAAATTGTTCCTGAATTTTTGATGTTGTTGCAAGGTGTCATTGATAGTCCGGATATTCCTCTGAATGTGAGCCGTAGTTACTTGCAAGGCGATCCTAACGTTAGAAAAATTAATGCGCACATAACAAAAAAAGTAGCTGATAAATTAGACGAACTATTTAGAAACGAAAGAGCATCTTTTGAAGATAAATGGGAAAGCTTGGGCTTGTTTGTGAAATATGGTATGATGACCGATGACAAGTTCTTGGAAAAAGCCAACAAGTTTTTAATAATGGAAAATACGGTAGAGAAAAAATTCTTTACCCTTGATGAATATAAAACTGCAACCGAAGCTTTACAAAAAAATAAAGAAGGTAAGCACGTTATTATTTACACCACCAATCCTGTTCAGCAAGATGCTTATATACAAGCTGCTGTGGCAAAAGGCTATGTCGTGGTAAAAGCTGAAACCCTTGTAGATGCTGCATTTATTAACCACATGGAAATGAAATGGGATAATGTAGCGTTTGTACGTGTAGATGCTGATATAGTAGATAATCTTGTAGATAAACAAGAAAATACCGATAGCGTACTAAGCAAAGAAGATGCAGAAAGCCTCAAGAAATTATTTGAGTTTCCAGTAAGCGATTTGCACTTAACAGTAGAAGTAAAAGGGTTGGTAAATAATGATGCACCCGTGGTAGCAACTCGTCCTGAGTTTATGAGACGTATGAAAGATATGGGTGCTGCTGGTGGCGGTATGACGGCATTTTACGCACAAATGCCAGACGAAGTAACCTTAACTGTAAATGGTAATCACCCAATCTATACAAGTTTGTTACAAGAGCCAGATGTAGAAAAACGAGGTAAGCAAATTAGAAATTTAGCTGACTTGGCTTTATTATCCCAAGGTTTATTGAAAGGTGCCGAGTTAACCAACTTTATCAATAGAAGCGTTCAGTTGATGAAAGCTTAATAAATTGTTGTGAGTTTGAATATTGAGAAGCCAATCTGTAAAAGGATTGGCTTTTTTGATTGTACAATTTAATCCAAAAATCTACTCTTCAATTCAGGTGTAGGTAACCAACAAGCCTCTTGTTTACCAAACCACTTGTACCTATTTTTTGCAACAATATTATACACACCATCTCTTATAAATGTTGGTACTATAATGCACCAATGCAAAAATCGAATAGCGCCTTTCAACTGTTTAGCCACAGTAAGCGCAGCAGTTGACCGTTGGTAAATAATACCATTTTGCAATAGAATAAAAGAATTGTAATTGGTATTGCTTAATTGATGCGTTGCTAGTATTTGCTGCCCAAATTTGCTTTGTAGTGAGGCAAATAAGAAGCGATTATTTGTATCGTGTTTTATTACATATTGCACAGCACCATTGCACAAATTGCAAACCCCATCAAAAAGTATAACAGGCTGGTTCATGTCAGTTAATGCTGTCATAATGCAAAGGTAGGATAGGAAGACTGATGACACTGACGAGATAGAAAAAAAGGATTTTGTCTTAATGTCTAATATATTTTAGTTTATATATGTGCAAATTCCTCAAATCCTTTTTCTCCGTCTTCTATCAATCCAAAAAATAAACAGCTACCTTACTTGCGTAAGATGGCTGTTTTTATAAAAGCTAATTTGTTACTAATTATTTAGCAGCGTCTTCGCCACCTTCTAATTTCGCACGTAATTCAGCTAAAGCACCAATATCACCTAAAGTTGTTTTTTCAACTTTAGCTTGAACAGCTTTCACTGCTTTCTTAGTGTTTTCA
Source organism: Parasediminibacterium sp. HNIBRBA5674 (assembly GCF_056745525.1). Taxonomy (NCBI): domain Bacteria; kingdom Pseudomonadati; phylum Bacteroidota; class Chitinophagia; order Chitinophagales; family Chitinophagaceae; genus Parasediminibacterium; species Parasediminibacterium sp. HNIBRBA5674. The sequence continues at coordinate 149,676 of NZ_JBQWIE010000002.1, forward strand.
GCTTCAGCTCTTGCTTCTTTCTTCACTGCTTCTTTTTCTTCAGCTTGAACTTGTTCCCAAACGCGGCTGTGACTTAACAAGATGCGTTTTTCGTTACGATCAAATTCAATTACCACAAATGGTAAAGTTTCTTCTGCAACTACAGTTTTACCGTCTTCTTTTGCAAGGTGACGAGCTGGTGCAAAACCTTCTAAACCGTAAGGCAATTGTACCAAAGCACCTTTATCATCTTTACGAGTTACAGTGCCTTCGTGTGTAGAACCGATTGCAAATGTATCTTCAAGAGAATTCCAAGGATCTTCTTCTAATTGTTTGTGACCTAATTGTAATTTACGATTGTCTTTATCAATACCCATGATAATGATGTCGATGTATTCACCAACTTTCACATAATCACTTGGGTGATTAAAGCGTTTCAACCAGCTTAAATCGCTGATGTGAATCATACCACCAATACCTGGCTCTAATTCAACAAAAACACCATAAGGAGTGATATTTTTCACTAAACCTTTGTGCTTGCTTTCTACTGCATATTTGTTTTCAATAGTGCTCCAAGGATCTTCAGTCATTTGTTTGATAGACAAGCTCATTTTGCGAGCATCTTTATCAAGTGTTACAACTTTAGCTTCGTATTCGTCGCTTAATTTAAAGAATTCTTTAGCATTGATAGGAGTGTTAGCCCAAGTAATTTCACTTACGTGTACTAAGCCTTCAACACCTGGTTGAATTTCTAAGAAAGCACCATAATCTTCAATATTTACAACTTTACCTTTTACAATGCTACCTTCAGCTAGGCCCTCTGGTAATACATCCCAAGGGTGTGGAGTTAATTGTTTTAAACCTAAGCTGATACGTTTTTTATCATCATCAAAGTCTAATACAACCACTTGTAATTTCTGATCCATTTTCAATACCTCACTTGGGTGAGAAATTCTACCCCATGAAATATCGGTAATGTATAGTAAACCATCTAGGCCACCAAGATCCATAAATGCACCAAAGTCAGTAATGTTTTTCACAATACCTTCTAGTACTTGGCCTTTCTCTAATTTGCTCATGATCTCAACACGTTGAGCTTCAATATCGCTTTCAATTAAGGCTTTGTGAGATACAACGGCATTCTTAATAGTCTCGTTAATCTTAACAACTTTAAATTCCATTGTTTTACCTACAAACTGATCGTAATCAGTAACTGGTTTAACGTCAATTTGGCTACCTGGTAAGAAAGTTTCCATACCAAATACATCCACAATTAAACCACCTTTAGTTTTACTAGTAACTAAACCAGTAACAACTTCGCCAGTTTTGTGAACTTCCATAATACGCTGCCAAGCACGGAAAATTCTAGCACTCTTACGGCTTAATGTAAGGTTACCGTTTTTATCTTCCTTTTCAACCACCATTACTTCTACCTCGTCACCTACTTTAAGGCCTGGGTAATCACGAAATTCATTCAATGAAATTAAACCATCACTTTTAAAACCAATGTTTACAACCACATCAGTTTTAGTAAGACCCACAACGCCACCATTAATAATCTCACCATCAGCAATTTGTACAAAAGTGTCTTCGTACACTTTATCGTACTTTAATTTTTCTTCGCTAGAGTACAAACTCACGTTACGTTTGTCAACGCTCCAGTCAAAGTCATCATGTGCAGTAGCAATAACTTCTGCTACAGGTTGGTAAGCCACAACTGGTTCAGTTGCTGCTTCTACAGTTGCTTCAGGGGCAACAGTTTCTTCTACAGGTGCGTTTGTTGTTGCAGTTGTAGCTTCTACAACCTCTTCAGGGGCTGCAACACTATCCTGTGCATCTGCATTTAATTGTTTAATGAAAAAGTTCATAAAAAATTCCGAATTTTTTTATTTCGGGCTGCAAAAGTAATTAAAAATACTTCTCAAAAGTCAACCACAGCAAGCATCTTAAAGCTTTTTTGGGGTTATCGGCTGTAGATATACTATTTATCTCCGTTGCGTCGCACATTTGTACGTTCTGTTCGCTGCGCAGCTTTGCCCATGTTGTGCACTTTTTCGCCTTATTTTTATAATAATTTTTACATGAAACAGCGCCTAGCACATATTGCCCTTGTAGTAGCAGATTACGATGAAGCCATTGCATTTTATACCCAAAAACTACAGTTTACTTTGGTAGAAGATACCCAACTAAGCGATACCAAAAGGTGGGTATTAATAGCCCCAAAAGGTTCGCAAAATGCTTGTAACATCTTACTAGCCAAAGCGGTAGGTGATGAGCAAATAAGTAGGGTAGGTAACCAAACAGGTGGTAGGGTATTTTTATTTTTATATACCGATGATTTTTGGCGAGACTACCACCAAATGCAAGCAGATGGTATTGCGTTTGCAAGAGAACCATCAAAAGAAGCGTATGGTACCGTAGCCGTATTTAAAGATTTGTTTGGCAATTTGTGGGATTTAATTCAGCCGAATTAACATAACCTCAGCAGTAGCTAAATTATCTTTTGCCTATATCTTCACATCTTTAACCAAGCAAAAGCATACATGACGCTTTCTCCCAAACAAGAAAATTATCTGCTTATCGGCATCATGTTGTTGGCGGCAGTTTTTATGGGCTTGTGTATACAAGATGGCCACAATTGGGGTGATGATTTTGCCTTATATATTGAGCAAGCAAAGGCGCTTACAAATGGCACTATTAGAAGCTTGTATGCTAGCAACAAATTTGCTATGCAGCATTCTTCAGAGTTGGTAGGGCCTTATTTGTATCCAAATGGTTTTCCATTGTTGTTAAGCCCAATTTATTATTGCTTTGGTGTACATTTTATAGCTATGAAGGTTTTTTGTAGTCTATTTTTTGTTGCAGCAATACCAATTGTGTACAAGCTGTTGCAGCCATATTTTACCAATAGTATTTATCCATTTTTTATTATTCTAGCTTTTGTTTTTCATTTCAGCTTTGTTTCATTTTCTGATGAAATTTTATCTGATTTTCCTTTTTTTTTCTTCAGTTTTTTGAGTTTGTTGCTGATGAAAAAAAGTAATAATGCACTCAATCAAGTCATCATTGGCTTGTGTATTTTCTTCACTTATTTTACAAGAGATATAGGTATTGTACTATTGCCTACTCTTTTGGTATATCAAGTACATACAGTTAGGTTTAAAAATTTTTGGCAAAAAAGTAACTTTCAATATGCCATTCCTTACCTCATATTTTGTTTGTTATTTGTTTTGGTAAATATTGTTTTACCTAAAGGTGGCGAGAATCATTTTGAGTTGCTGTTTAGTAAAGTATCTATACAAAGTATTATTTCTAATCTATTGTATTATGCGCATTTGCTAGCCATTTATTTCTTCTTTAAAAATTATTGGTTGTTTGTACCTGTATTATTGGTAGTGTTAGCTGGGCTGTTTTCAATTTGGAAGCAAGCAAAGACTTTTATCGTATATACTGGCTTTTTCAGTGTGGTTTTAATCGTTTGGCCTGGGGTTCAAGGTATAAGATTTCTGTTTCCGTTAATACCTTTTGTGTTGTTCTTTTTATTAAAAGGTGCGTTGTATTTATCTGCTAAATTCAAGATTAACGTAAAATATTTACATGTAATACTCTTGTTGTTTGTGCTTCGAACAACTTTATACACTATTAAGCAAACGGTATTAGTGAAGCAAGAAAGTAGTAATCACGCTTATACAGAAGAGATGCAAGACATTTATCAATTTATAGCTAAGAATATTCCTGAGCATGAAATTATTGGCTTTTTAAAACCAAGAGCGTTAAGGCTTTTTGATGGTAGAAATACCATAAAAACTGACCAAGCAAATTTTGGTAAATCGGTTGCCAATTATTTATTAATTGATAAAAAAGAGGTAGATAGTAGCATTATTAAGTATCGCAAGCGCTACGAAACAGCTAATTATATTTTAGTTGTAAAATACTTAATTCTTAGGCACTAAATATTCTTGCAAAGCCTTGACATAAGCTTCAAAAGCGGCTATACCTACAGGCGTTATTTTGCAAGTAGTTTGCGGATAATTATTTACAAATTGCTTTGTCACTTCTACATAGCCTACATCTTTAAGCTTTTGTATTTGTACAGATAAATTGCCAGCGGTAGCGTTGGTTTTATCTTTTATAAAAGTAAACTCAGCCTCTTTTACACCTATCAGTAAGCTCATAACTGCTAGGCGTAATTGCGAATGTAATATGGGATCAAGTTCTTTAAACATTAGCAGCTTTTTCCTTTTTTGTAACGATTACGTAAAATCAATCCAGGAATTAACCAGTTGCCTACACCTGCCAAACCTGCCAGTAAATTATCGTACATGGTAGATGTGTACAACGAAATGAAAAAGAAAATATAGCAAGCTATTGCACCATAAATCATAGGCTTAAAACGGCGAGCCAAACCAGTAACAAGCGTAGGAAAAGCGTATAAAATCATCAGTAACGAACTGCCGCTTAAAGCAAAAGCTCTAAAAGGTTCTACCACACCATTTGCATTTTTTTGAAACAAACTCACACCACTTTGTGCAAATAAATTGGCAGAGCTGTAAGGTATAATATTGATGTAAGCAATCATGGCAAAAACACTAATACCATAAACCGTCCACACTGCATCCATGGCCATTTGCATATCAGAACGCACAACACGGTTTCTACTTTCTCTAATACTAATGAAAATTTGTGGCACTAATGCTACAAGCGTTAAAATCCAAACGTCAAAGTGAATACTAAAATTAAAATATTGCTCAGCAAAATGTACTAATCCACAAAAGCCCACCACGCTGCCCCACAAAATAGCACTTGTACCATCTTCATGAAAGTGGCTAGCCTTTGCTTTAGCAATCATATCGGTTATTAGGCGCAGGCTTTCCTGTTCGTTCATTGGTGTTTCTTCGTTCATCATAATTAGTTCGTTTGTAAGTATTTTTTACGCATTAAATAGCCAGGAACAATCCATGCCACCAGCATTGCAGCCGGTATAAATAGCAATTGATAATCGTAAGGCACTTTGGTTAGACTTGTACTTGCTACAAAACTGATTATCCAACAACCAATACCACCAATTGTTAAAGGTTTAAACCGCAACAATATACCAGAAAGAAATACTGGTATTCCATACAATACAATAATACAGGGTGTAAACAATATGTAATATTGGCTAAACATACCCTGAGTGTTAGTAATGGCATAGCCTATCAAAAACATCGCAGTTACAAAGCTTATCCATACAAAACCAATCACTTCGTCGTAATACGTTTTTACAGTTCTTTCTTTTTGTTTACGCTTTAAATACACTACTTGATAAATCACTACCACCCAAGTAATCATCCAAATTCTATAATGGTCTTGGTATTGAAAAAAATGTAACAACACAAACTGTAAAATGCCACACACAAAAACTGTCCAGCCCCAAAGCAGGTACAAATGCCCATTTTCAGCAAACTTATTTTGCGCTTTTTGTATCATGCTTTCAATTAGTGCCAAGCTTTCTTGAGGCGAAAAATTGTTGTTTTCCATGTTCTTTATTTTTTGTTAACCAGCAGCATTGCTACTATTAAGCTTTCGTTGAAAGTTTATACTGAGTTTACGAAGTACCTGCTTGTAGGCTTTGCACTACTTTAGGCTTTTAGGTGCATATTGTTTTAAAAACTTCGCAATTAGAACAAAGCCAACAACAGTAGGCAATAACCACAAAATCCATTGTTGTTGAATGTGTACGTTTACTACCAAAAAAGCTGTGTAAGTGGCAACTAAGCCACCCATCATTCTTGTAATATGGTTAGCCATCCAATGTGTTTTTAGTGGCTTTTTACCACTTAGCAAGCCATAATCTAATCTTGCATAATTAATACAAATACCACCAAATGCAGCCGGTACAATGCTAAACGTGTTGCCGTTTTTCAATCCTATAAAAGCCAATACAATTAAAAACACACCAAATACAATAGCAAAAAGCGTAATGGCATAATCAATTACCCCAATTGGAAAATCAGTTGTTTTTAATTGGCGCTTCAAATGTATCATTCTGTAACCACTCGTTATCATGTACAGCGTAAAGCCACCCACAGCAAATAAAAACAGGTTGTGGTGATTAGGCAACCAGCTAATAACTAACGCAGCCAAAGATGCTAGCAGCATACCATAAAAATATAGCTTGCCGCTACTATTGTGCAACTTACTGCCCTTTTTTACCGATGCAGCTACTGCACCAGTAATTAAACCAGTAGTGCCACCAGCTACATGTAGGCTTATGAGAATTGTAAAAAGTGAAGGCATAGCTATGATTTATGATTGCTGATTTAGGATTTATGATTTTAAACCTTCCAAGTCTGTGAGACTTGGAAGGTTTAGAGATCTTAGTTACAAGCAGCTAATTGTTTTGCCGCTTCTTCAGCACCCCATGTTGGGTGAAACGGTGTAGCAGGTTTGTAGGTTTTAAATAACTCTACAGACTTTGCGAACAAAGGTTTTGCAACTGCTTTACCACCACCAAATGCTTCTGGTGTATTAAATTTTGTCATACCTTCTAAGTAGTAAATTCTTGGGTTTGTTGCATCTACTTTTTTGGCATTTTCTAATGCAGCAGTTGCAGCAGCACCATAAGTTTGCCAGCGGTTCATTGCATCTACCATCATTTGTAACACTGCAACTTGTTGTTCTAGGCAATATAGGTCGGCAGTTTTTTCTATCGCCATACCTTTAGATACTAATACTTTACAAGCTTCGCCTACTTTGTCTTTGTCGGCTTTTGGGTCAGCCCAAGCACTTTGATACAAGCTTAATGCTGCATAATAATAAGGTAACCATTGTGTTTTTTCTGCATCGCCTATGCGCTCAAAAAATGCAGATGTTTCTACTAATGAAGGTGCGGTTTTAGCTTCTTTCATCATGCCTAAACCTTTTGCCATACCTGCTTCAAATTTACCTTGTGCGCTTACTAAAGTTGCCATAAAAAGGCTTGCGATAACTAATAATTGTTTCATGGTGTTTAATTTTTGCCCTCAATCCCTAAAGGGAAGATTTGTGAAGGAGTGATTAAAAATTTTGTTATTTAATTTTTTCTTTTTTGCCGCAGCGTTAAAAGAAGTTGCCACAGTGATTCTCTAGTTTTTCTATATGCCTATGATTCTATGTGGTGAATTTTTATTTATTGTTTATTTTTTAATTTTTGGTACTCGTTTTCAATAGATTCTTTGGTATTAAAAACATAGGCTTTTACAAATTTTACAGCCAAACCAAAGCCCCAAAACAAAGTAACCCAAGCCGGCCAAGGTATGTGAAAGCGCCATCGCATGTCTTCATCAAATATGAAGTATCTACCATGGTGGCTGCCTTCGGTAAAATACCAAATACACCATAAAAAAGGGATGACGATACAAAAACTAATAAGGCTTTTCTTAAACTTAGCTCTGTCTTTTGCTATTTCCCAAAGTGGGTCGTTTATTGGTTCCATAATTATTGCCCCCAGCCCCTAAAGGGGTGTTTTAAATTGATTTAATGATAGCTGATTTTTGGTACACATTAATTGCATTGCACGGTATTATGAATCATTTTCTATGTGCCTATGTGGTGAAAACTATTTATTTTGATTTTTCAAGCGTTCGTATTCACTTTCTGTACTAAATATTTTATCGCCATGGTAGGCATGAAAATATTGAAAAGCCAAACCAACACCCCAACCTAATGCTGGCCAAATAGGCCAATAATAACTATATGAGCCACTAGAGAAATACCAAATGGCATTCAACATTAGGTTTACAATTAAGTAACTAGCAAGGCTGCTTTTAAAGGCTACACGAGCTTTGGCAGTTTTCCAAAGTTGTTCGTCTCTTTGTTCGTTTGTCATGGTAAGTTGTGATTTATATGATTTGAATGAAATAATGATTACCTGTTTAGAATTTGAATAACTAAACTTATAAACTTCTTAAACGTTAAACTATAAATTGTTGTTAATGGCATCTTGTCGTTTATCAACACCCCAACTTAAAAACAAACCAATAAAGTAAAACTGAGGTGCCGGTGGTCTTATGGCTTCTTTATAAGTAGCATTGTAATTGTAGTTGTAACCATAAATCTGGTCGGTGTTAAGTACATTGGTTACACTAGCCACAACCACAGCGTAAGCCTTACCTAGCTTGGTTAAATAGTTTAAGCTAAAGCCAAGGTTATTGTAATCTTTCGTTTTGCCCTGATCTCTTATATCGTATTTACTGCCATTGGCTACAAAGTTGTAGTAAGGCCGGCCTGTTGCATAACTATACGTAAAGTTGAAGCCTGTATTTATTTTGGTAATAAATTTCTTAACTACTAATGATGCTGTGTGACTAGCGGCAAATGTTGGTTGCAGCTCGCTAGGGTAGTTGTTAAACTGACGTTTGGTATCTAAAAACGAGTAGCTTAACCAATAGTCTAAACCTGAAAATGTTTTTTTATCTCTCCAAAAAATCTCTAAGCCTTGTGCGTAGCCATCACCATTATTATTGTAAATATTACTTGGTGGTGTAACAATTAAGTTGTGGTATTTTTTGTAAAAAGCTTCTGCTCTAAACGTTTGTAAGGCATTGGTTTTAATATAATTTACTAAATAGTGCGTTGCTTTTACATAGCCTAAATTAGTAGGGTTACTGTACAAGTAATTGTTCTCAGGTTTTTGATAAAATTCACCATATACCAAACTCATTTGAGCGCCTGGGCTAGTTTTATAAGCAAGCGAAATACGCGGTGCAATATTGGCTTTGTTAATGATAGAAGAGTGTTCGAATCTAGCACCCACTTTTGCTGCTAAATCATTGGTGATATACAAATCTGCTTCGCTAAACAATGCTGCAAAATTGTCTTTCAATGTATAAGTGGCGTTATTGAAAATAGTATTTGTGTAGTTGTACCAATATTCACCACCAAAGTTTACAACGCTAATGCCAGAAATACGCTTAGTTAATACCGTTCTTATCTGCGTTAAATCTTGACGACTATTGGTACTAAAGTTTTTGTTATCGATCCAGCTATAACCAGTAGTTACAGGTGTGTTGCTGGCGTTTTGTATTTGTTGGTATAATTCATCTCTATTAGTGCTGAAACTAAAGCCAGTATTAATCTTCCAGCCTTTACCTAAATTTTCTTTCCAGCTAATATTGTTGTAAAAATTGTGGTTTTTAATGCTAAATGCATCTTTCAATGTCAAGCTATCAATATCTGGTCTTCTCAAGCCAATATTGCTGGCAGCATAGCTAGTATAAAACTTTATCATGCCGCCTTTAGTCTTTATTCTAAAATTAGCATCTGTACTATGAAATTCTGGTATGTGAAAATAGTCGGGCTTTTGTTTTACAATGGCAAAATAGGCGGCTAAATTGGTGTAGTTATAGTTTACGCCCCAAGACGATTTTTTATTTTTTGCTAATTCTTGTAAACCTGCACCAAATACCACAGTGCTGATAGAAGCTGTTGCTTGTGATTGGTCTGGCAAATCAATACTTTCTAAAATTAATGCAGATGATAATGCCTGACCATACAAAGCTGAATAACCACCTGTGCTAAATACAGTGCCTTTAAATAAAAATGGTGAAAAACGACCACGGCTTGCAATGTCTGGTACACTGGCATTAAAAGGATTGTTTACTACTGTGCCATCAATAAATTGTTTGGTTTCATAAGCTGTACCACCACGTACAAATAAGCCTTCTTGCTCGCTTACTTGTTGTGCACCTGGTAGTGTTTTTACCGAAGCCACAATATCTGCATTACCACCACCTGTTGTTAATACATCAAGTGTACTTAAAACGGTAGCGGCTTTCTTGCGATCACCTGCTTCAAAGCTACCCGCAGTTACGGTTACAGCTTTTAGCTCAGTCACTTCTTCTTTTAAATTAAAATTGGTAACTATTGCTTCGCTACCTATAACGATTGTGTTTTCTACAGTTTTATAGCCCACAGATTTTGCAACAACTACTTGGTTACCTTTTTCAAATGTTTTAAAAGAATAATTACCTGCACTGTCAGAAACGCCACCGTCATAGCTGTCTTTTACTACCACAGTAGCGCCAGCAATAATTCTGCCTTTGGTATCTTTTACACTACCGCTAATTTTTATTTGTGCTTGTGTGGTAGCGCTTGCAAGCATCATTGTTAGAAAAATTATTAACTTATTCATAGCTGTTATTTTAGTTTGATAATGCGAATGTAGAGTAGTTTATTTTATAAACCAAATTATTTTGTAAAATTTATTTTTTAAGATGCACAACTTTTTAAAAGCCTCTATTTATTATCTAATGAAAGTTAAGTTTAAGTTGATTTTTTTAAGGTAATACTGTTATACATTTACTGCAACGATTGTTTTAACAAGTACAAATAAATTTGCCATTCACATGAAAGAATTACTCTCTTGAGTGATAATTACTACAGGTATTTGTAGTACTTAGTTCAACTGTATCTAGTTATCTCGCTGCAAAATTTCAGTCTAAGATTGCCTTGCTTTACAGCTTTTAGAAATAACTATTTATTAGGAATAACCAAGAATTTTTTCCTTGAGGCATCCAATGTATTAGTTCTTTCGTTCTCAAGATTCTTACGGTATCTAACCCCAATGCCTAATGAAAAAAGCCCTTTATACCCTATTTATTTGTTTATTATTCAGTTCTGCCAAATCGCAATTAATAGCAGATTTTAGAACGCTGAATGGTACAACAGGTGGTTGTTCGCCTTTTTCTGTTACTTTTCAAAATACCACTAAAGGTGCTAGTGCTAATGCCACTTACCAGTGGGATTTGGGTAATGGAAATTCCTCTACTTTACAAAATCCTGGGGCTACCTACGCTATAGAAAAAACCTACACTGTTGTACTTACTGTTACAGATAATGGCAACACATCTACAAAGCGATTAGATATAACTGTCTATAAAAAACCAAATGCTAATTTTTTAATAAAAGATATCAAAGGATGCTATCCCTTTTCTACTGTATTTACTAGTGAGTCAACTTCAGGTGAAGGAGTTATTAAAGATTATTTTTGGGATTTTGGCGATGGGGGCATCGTAAGATTATCTGATTCTATTACGAGTCATGTGTTCTTAACTTCTATAAATTCTAAGATTGTTTTAGTGGTTACTAATAGCTTCGGTTGTCAAGCATCTGCTTCTAAAGATACTTCCATTACTGTAAACCAGCCGCCTGTTGCGGCATTCAAGGTATCTGATACCGCATTGTGCAAGCTGCCTGATAGTGTAATATTTACCAATAATACAGTGGACCCAGGAAATATTACTTACAAATGGGATTTTGGCGATAGCACTTTTGCCACTACCTACAATGCATCGCATGTGTATATTACAAAAGGGCAGTACAACGTAACCTTAACTGCTACTAACGATTTAGGTGTTGGTTGCGTGAGTATTGCTAAACAAGTAACACCAATTTCGGCAGCTTTTTTTAATTCCAATTTTTTAGCGCCTGCAATTTATTGTAGTAACAATGCGGTGAATTTTAAAGCTGCTAATCTTATTACTGCATCTAACACGCAATGGCAGTTTAGCGATGATGGATTTAGTAAAACATTTACAGGAAATAACATCAATAAAACCTTTGCCAATGCAGGTTCTACCGTTGTACGTATGATTAATACTTATGGTAAATGCATTGATACTATTCAGAAAGCTATTAAGGTAAATGCTTCACCAAACTTGACAGGTTTTGTAATTAATCACAGTGTGGTTTGTAGTGTGCCAGTTAGTGTGACGTTTAAAGACACAGCAGCACAAGCGGTAAAATGGTTATGGCAATTAAATGGTAGCAATGCTACCATCGATTCTACAAAAAGCGTTACTACTATTTATCAAAATGAAGGTAATTATGTGGCGCAGTTAAAAGTAATAGACAGCATTGGTTGTTTCGATACGATTAGTAAACCTTTTTCGTTGCAAATACCTAAATATCCAATCTCAGATATTGCAACAACAAGCCCAACTGGCGTAACAGGTTGCCCTGGTTTTACGGTAACTTTTGGTGCTACACCTGCAAGTGACATAGTCAATTTTAAATGGGATTTTGGTGATGGTTCTGCTATTGATACAACTGCTAATCCTAGCCATACTTACACCAAAGAGGGTGTGAGTAAAGTAACGCTTAGTTATGTTACAAAAGATGGCTGTACTGGTGTTTCTAGCTTTATAAAAGATGTGATTGTATACAGAAAACCTGTGGTTGATTTTAGTGTTTCTGATACGGTAATTTGTGGTAGCAATCCTTTTACTTTAACAGATAAATCGTCTTCACCAGCTACAGCATGGGATTGGTATTTTGGTGATGGCTCTCATTCATATGGAACAAGTCAAACGGTCATTCATAAATACTACGATTCTGGTTATTACAACATAAAATTGGTTACGTATAACAACACTTGTAGTGATAGTTTAGAAAAGAAAAAGTATGTGTATGTATTGCCACTATTTGCAGATATCACCAACATCATTAACACCTGTAATGGCCTAAGAGATAGTGTTTGGTTTGTGCCAAAATATCGTTTTGTAGATAGTGTTACTTGGCGTTTTGGTGATGGTGATTCTTTAGTTTCTAATCCTACAGTAGACACACTGTTACATCAGTATAAAAAAACTGGCCAGTACATTGTCGGCATCACTATTAGTAATAATTACTGTGCTTTGCGAGATTCAACATTGGCTTATATTTTATTAAAACAATCGCCTTCATTAACAGCTAATGCAGATACTATTTGCTTAAGTGATACACTGAAAATATTGGTAAATAATATTGAGAATAACCCCGATGCAGGTCAGTTTTATAATCTGTTTAAATGGCAGTTTGGTGATGGTTCACTTTTTACAGGAAATAGTACTACGCATCCACCTATTTTTACATTTGGCAATAGCTTCTCTGATATATTATGGAACTTGAAAAATGGTGTACAAACCATTAAAGCTATTATCCAATCGGCACGTTTTGGCTGTTACGATACTACCAATTTGCTTACAGTAACTACTAAAGGGCCAACAGCAGCCTTTTTTACCACCAATAAAGAAACCTGCTTTAAGTTACCAGTTGTTTTTAGCGACACATCTGCTACTGGTTTTAATGCACCAATTGCAACAAGGGCTTGGACTTTTGGTGATGGCACAACGGCTGTAAAAATAGACTCTGCAAGCTTTACGCATTTATATACTGCACCTGCAAGCTACAATGTGCAACTAAAAGTAACTGATGCTGAAGGTTGTTTTAGCGTTGCTACAAATACCGCAACACCTATTCAAATTTTAGGGCCAAAAGCTGATTTTAATTGGAATGCCAATCCTATTTTAACTGGCATCACCGTTACATTTACCAATACTACTAACAGCTTTGGTAGTACCACAAATTATCAATGGCATTTTAGTAATAGTGGTTTAAATTCAACTGCCTTTGGGCCTATCAATCAATCATATGCTAATAATGCAACCGTAGATACAGTAAGGCTTATAGCTACCAATACGGCTATTCAGTGCACAGATACTTTGGTGCAAATTATTCCTGTAAAAAGACTAGGTGTACAGTTTATTTATACTACTTCTTATGTTAATCAATCAAATTGCCCGCCACTAGTAGTTAGCTTTAAAACAATCCTCCAACGTGTAAATACCATTAGTTGGAATTTTGGTGACGGTACAACTGCTGGTAATATTTTAGCACCAATACACACTTATACAAAGCCTGGTGTGTACACTATTACCTTATATGGTTATGGTAATAACAATTTGATTGATTCTGTTTCTGATGTGATTGTTGTAAAAGGGCCTTATGCTTCTTTAACTTCTAATGCTGTTATTAGTTGCTTGCCATTTACTGTTACGCTTACTGCACATACTGTAAATGCGGCAAGTTTTATTTGGGATTTTGGTGATGGTAGTTTATCATCTGTTCAAGATACCATTGCATCGCACCAATACTTAACACCAGGTATTTATCAGCCAGCATTAATTATGAAAGATAGCGCAGGTTGTAGTGCTGCATTTAGCTTGCCTACCACTATTTTGGTAGATTCTTTAAAACTTGGTATCACACCTTCACCAATGGCTATTTGTAAGGCTGGTGTTATCAATTTTACCAATAAAATAACGAGTGTTTCTGATAGTTTAAATCCTGCTTCTACCAAGTATCATTGGGTATTTGGTACAGGTAATGCAACTGATACAAGCAACAATGCAAGTACATTATTCAATTATACCAAAGTGGGTAAATATCCTGTAAGCCTGCAAGTTTCAACGGCTTCTGGTTGTAGTAAAACGGTAGTAGATACAATAGAAATAAAACCTGTGGCTGTTACTACCATTACATCACCTGCAAGTATTTGTGAGCATGATGTAGCAACGTTTACAGCAACATCTACTATTACTAGTAATGTTACTTATCAATGGAATTTTGGTAACGGTAACACATCTACATTGCTCAATCCATCAGCACAAAACTATGTATCTGCTACAGCACCTTATAATGTGTCATTAATAAGCACTTACAATGGCTGTAACGATACTACCAACACTATCATTAAAGTATTGCACAATCCTGTTGTAAACTTACTACCAAAGCTCACCAATATTTGCTTGGGCGATTCATTATTACTCACGGCTCATGATGGTACTATTTACCAATGGCAAACCAACGCACCATCTGCTAGTAATACGTTTATGGCTAAGCCTAAAATTGATACTAAGTACGTTGTTACAGTTACCAATGCGGCAGGCTGTTCTAGTATTGATTCTGTTGCTATTACAGTATCTCAGCCATTTAAAGTAAGCGTATCGCCTGATGTGATTTTATGCCTTGGTAGCACCACCAAATTACAAGCAAGCGGTGCTGATAATTACCAATGGATTAATAATACTACGGGCTTATCAGCAACTAATATTGCCAATCCTTCAGCGAACCCAATTGTTACTACCAAATACACAGTTGTTGGTTACGATAATGCAGGTTGTTTTAAAGATATCAATAGCATCAATGTTACGTTAGCACCTTTGCCTACGGTAAATGCAGGGCCAGATTTATTAGTAGGTACAGGTACTTCTGCCAACTTAAATGGTACTGGTAGTAGCGATGTTGTAAGTTGGTTATGGTCACCAGCAAAATACCTAAACTGCACTACTTGTCAGGCTACTACTAGTACACCACGTAGCGATATAACGTACATACTTACAGCCACTACACAATATGGTTGTAAGGCTTCAGACTCAATGAATATCAAACTGAGTTGTATTCAAGGCAACTTGTTTATACCATCAGGATTTACACCTAATAACGATCCATTGAATAGTGTGTTCTATCCATTGGGTAGAGGTATTAAAAACGTGAGATACTTCACCATTTACAATAGAGCAGGTGAGAAAATATTTGAACGTCAAAACTTTAATGTAAACGATAAATCTGCTGGCTGGAACGGCAAGTTTAAAGGCAATGAAGCAGCTTCAGGTGTGTATGTATATGTGATAGAAGTTGAGTGCGATACTGGCGATATTTTCTCAGAAAAAGGTACTGTTACTTTAATACGATAGAATTAAAATTGCCCGCTGATAAAGCAAATTCTCGCAGATAAAAGCTTGAATTACATCTGCGCTATCGGCGAAATCTGCGGGCAAAATTATTTGTGCGAAACAAATCCCTTACAGCGCAGGATATACAGGTGTTTTAATGTCGTGGTAAAACAAAAATGTCCAATCATCAGCTACACCTTCTTCCCACCATTGCTGCCTTAGCTGCATACATTTTTTACCATCATAATCGTACTTGGCTACAAACTTACTTTTCATCTGCTGCAATTGCGGTGCATCATCACCACCAAAAAACAATACTTCACCATCTTTTTTTAGCCAAAAAACTTGGTGATAGGGGCTATGCGCACCAGTAATTTGATGCGTAATAAAACCATCAATCACGCCATCACCATCTAGCCAATGCACTTGTGGATTATTTTCTAAAACACCAATTTCTTCGCTCATAAAGCTAGGAAAACCTGTTTCCATAGCATACGCAAACTCTTTGCGTTGCACATAGTAAGTAGCATTAGGAAACGACAAATGGTAATTGCCAAAACTGTCCCTTTTGCTAAGGCCGCCTGCATGGTCTTTGTGTAAATGGCTCATCAACACTTTGGTAACCGCATTAGTGTCTATACCATTGGCTAATAAGTTTTGGTGTATTTGTAATTGGCCATTAACGCTAAAGCCAAGCCCTGTATCTATTAGGTAAATATCATTATCGGTAACTATGGCAAATGGTTGAACCTCTACAAGCAAGCTACCAATAGGGCGCTGTTGCAAATCATCTGCCTCTAAATTAAAAGGAACAAAAATTTTGGTTTTATCTATCGTAAACGAACCTTCTGAAAGGGGTATTATTTTCATGCTGCGAACTTACAACAGGAACTATAAAGCTGCGACTAATTGTAGAATTTTAATTGACGCATTTATCAATGATACATTAAAAGCAATAGTTTTAAATTATGGAAGCAATAAGACAATTTGTGAAACCTACTAATGGCAGTATTACTATCAATTTGCCACACCAATATGCTAATACAGTTTTAGAAGTAATTATCTTACCTGTATCTGATACAAATACTTTTAAAAATGAAAAGTTGTATGATTTCTCTGATGTGATAGGTAAACTAGAATGGCAAGGTGATGCTTTAGCAGAACAAAAAAGATTGAGAGATTAGTGGCAAAAGTTTTTTGGTTACAAAAGCTTTTGTATTAGTTAAAACCTAACCTGTAAATAGCATTTTTATCTATGAATAATCATTTCATACCTCATTTAGAATGGGAAGCAATTAAATTTCCGCTGGAGCTAGTTGATTTACAATTTGAAAATCAAACTTTTAATCTATCGAATAAAGTACACATCCAAGTTGATAGGACTAAAGACTATAATTTTTTAGTCGTAATGACAGGATGGTTTGAAAATCCCAAGTTATTTGAATCCGATAATTTCTTAGATCTTAGTAAGATAATTAAAGGACAAAAAATCACTGGGAAAGATGAAAACGGTAATGAAGTGATATTGAATGAATGTTTCGTTAATACTTGGAGTACTTCATCTAATAATTTTGACGGCATAGAATATTATTTCACAGCAAATATTCTTATCGCCAGTTTAAACATAGTTTTTACAGACAATACTAAAGCGATTAAAAATTACGATTGGTTTATTTGTGGGAAAACAACTATTCATTTTAGTAATGTCACAATTCGAACATCGGGTAATTTTCCTACGAAAATTCGTAGAGGTGTTGATGTCTATGACGAAAACTTACTTAGAATAAAAGGCAATTATTCTAGAGATTTTATTAAAGTGTTAATTGACAGTGAATTAATTATTGTTGCTAAGGTGCCTGATGAATTTATGACAAAACAAATGCGAGGGATTTGTTTTGAATACTCGCCAATAATATCGTCTGAGTTGATTGAAGATTTAAAGGATTTTCTTTCCTTCATTTTGGGTACACAATTGATTTCTATTGGCTCTAGTAAAATTGATGAAAACAATTTTTTGCTTGAAAGTCATTTAAAAAGAGTCTCTTTATTAAACTTGGAAGATCATTCGCAAAGAGTTTTTCCACCTATACATTTTAATGTGCAATATGATTGGGGCAATTTAGAATGGTTAGTTGAAAACCTATTTCCTAGATACAGGTATAATAGGAATGATTTACAGCTAGATCAAGTTTTAGCTAGATATTTTATCGCTTTAAAAACGCCCATAGGTGCAAACCTTCCAATACTTGCAAATGCAATTGAAATATTAGCTGCGAATTATCTAAAATTAAACGGGGATATTGATTTGGCATACTTAGAAAATAGCAAATTTCTATCTTTAATAGAAGACGAACTTAAAAGCTTAGAAGTAAAATTGAAGCCATTTGAAGGATGCGACATTATGCTGAGAAAAATCAAAAGTATCAATCAAAGAAATCCTTCTGAAAAAATTAATTTCTTTCTTTCTTTAATTGATATTAAAATCGGTAAATCGGAAAAAGATGCATTAGCCTTAAGAAATAAAATGGTACATAGTGTGCGGAACTATTCTGAAGAAAAAAATGCTTTAAACGATGTGTTTCTTACTCGGGTTTATCAAGTATTATTTAATAGAATTTTTCTAAAAATACTTGGCTATAATGATTTTTACATCGATTACAGTTTGAAAGATGTACTTGCAAAGCACATTAGCTTAAGTGCAGGAGTCTAAAACTTAAATCTTCATCATTTAAAACAAAACACCGCCGAAGCATCACTACTTCGGCGGTGTCATTTGCTCAAAGTTCCTATTCCTCTACATACCCCAATTTCTCTCTGTATTGTGGGTGTTTTCTCAAAGCAATAATAGCAGTGGCTTTAAACTCACTCATCCATGCTGCTAGTTCATCGTGTAGGTCGTCTCTCTCTTTGGTGGCTCTTTGTGCTTCGCCAGTTTCTTTTTCTTGTTTATAAGCTAGTGCATCTAAAGCTGTAAAGGCGGCTTGCTGTGCTAGCAATTCAGCTTCTGTAATACCCTTGGTAGCTAGCCCAGCTTTGTAGTCATCACTTTTTAATGCATTGTTATAAAACAGTAAACCTTGGCTGCTGTAACCAGATGCACTTTGCTTTCTATCGCCAGATAAACCCATAGCTGTTTTAGCAGCAACATCGTTTTTAAATACCAACCTAGCCAACCCTAAATGATCCATATAATCCTCATGTATGTCATCTTCTGCATTGTTATAATCTTCTGTAGCCTTATACTGTTCACCATATTCATTCTTCTGTTTCTCATCTAGCGAGGCTAGCAATTCAATTTTTGCAAGCTTGTCAGCTATTATTGCTTCTGTATAGCCACGCTTTTTTAGCAGTGGTAAAATGTCGGGGTCACTAGCATTGGTAAGTGCTGTTTTACTTTGCCTTCCAAATTCTGCTAAGTCAATGTAAGGTGTTTTACTACGCTTTTTGGTAGTAGCGTTTGGTGTTGTGTTGTTTGCTTCTGCCATAGTATTAAATATTTTTTGTACTAGCAAATTACTAAGTACCATTTAAAACTGCAACAGTATACAAGATACTGTGTATATCTTTTGAGTAAATGTGGATTATTGTAATATAACCCTATGAAAAATGCCCAAAACCGCGTACAGATGCCCAAAAACGCATACGGATATGCAAAACCGCACCCGAAAATGATAGAAACGCAGCAGAAAATGGGTAAACCGCAATAGAAAATAGTTGAACCGCATACAGAAATCATACAACCGCAGCAGAAAATCACTAAACCGCACGAGAAAGTGATACAACCGCTACTTGAAACCACTGAACCGCAACAGAAAATGGATAAACCGTAACCGTCTATGTCCTAATTCCCCCTTTGGGGGCTAGGGGGGGCTTTATCTTAACACCATTTGCCTATCAGCATCTAAGCGTATCATAATGAAAATAAGAATGGTAAAGTCTACAAGTGATAAACCACCATAGCTGATTAATGGCAAAGGAATACCAATAACAGGGCACAAACCTATCGTCATGCACACATTTACTACAATGTGGAAGAAGATAATGCTGGCTACACTGTACGCATACACACGGCTAAAAGTGCTTCGCTGACGCTCTGCAATGGTAATGATGCGAAATAGTAAGAACAAATACAAGCCTAAAAATGCCGCACAGCCACTTAAACCAAAGGCTTCGCCAAGGCTTGTGAAAATGAAGTCAGTACCTTGTTCGGGTACATATTTGCCCCTTGTTTGTGTACCTTTTAAAAAGCCTTTACCTATTAAACCACCCGAACCAATAGCTATTTTACTTTGGCGCACATTGTAATCATCGGGTTTTTTTGCTGCTTTTTCTTTATCGTTTGCACGTTTTTTATTGCTACGGTTTTGGCTACAATCGTACTCTTTACCCACCATGCTATAAATACGGGTACTTTGGTAGCACTGAAACACATTGTTGAAAATATAAGGCACCGCAAAGCGCTGAATACCTACGCATATTACCCAAATACCAATGATGGCAACAAGTAGGTTTTTGCTACGTTTTATTTGCTTGCGCAAAACATAAATGATGATGCCTGCAATAACTGTAAGTGCAATAGCTAGCACATTGGGGTTAAGTAATAGGGTAGCCACCACTAGCACACCAAAAGAGAAACCAATAATTAATAGAGCAGGGGGTAAGCCTTCACGGTACATAACTATGAAGAACGAGAAATATACCAAGGCAACACCAGTTTCGTTTTGCCCAATAGATAATATAGCTGGTACTAAAGCGATAGCAGCACCGATGAGCTGTGATTTTATTTTGGTAAAATCGGTTTCTTGCCGTGCGAGATATTTGGCTAAGGCAAGTGCAGCAAATATTTTACAAAGTTCGGCAGGCTGTAAGTTGAAGCCACCACCAATAGGTATCCAACTTTTAGAGCCTTTAATGTCTTTACCAATGGCAAAAGTTGCTAGCATTAATACGATACCAAAGGCGTAAAATAAATTGGCAAAAGCGGTAAACAGTTTACTATCTGACAGTAAAATAAACGTGGCTATTACTAGCGATAAACAGAAGAAAAAGAATTGCTTGCTATAGTTGGTTTTGCCTCCTAAAAAGGTTGACAATACATCTACACCTGGCTTGTACTCAACCATAAAAATGCACAGAATACCAATGCCAACTAGTAAGGCATACATCCACACTACCACCCAATCTATACCTTTAGAAACTTCTGTATTGTAATTCTTAGCCATTGTGGGTTAAGCCTTTGCGTTTTTCTTTGAAAAATATTTGCGTTCTTCTGTTAAAATAGCAGCACTTGTGGTTAACACTTTTTTATTGTTGTTAGCAGGTTTTGGTGCTATTGGTTTAGGTTTTGGATTGTTAATCAGCGTATCGTCAAAAGTATCATCATCAATGGTGTCTTGCGCTTCTTTCTCTCTTTGCAATTCTAGTAAATGGGCTTCTTTGGCTTGCTTAATAGAATCCATTTTTGCTAGTTGCACACGCATTAACGCAGGAATTAAATTGGTATTGGCAATGCGTTCTAATTTCTCTTTTCTATCTGCTTCAGGTATTGAGTCCTTTAAATATTTTTCCATCATTAAGCTAGCAATAGGTGCAGCACTTGCAGCACCAAAACCTGCATTTTCGCACATTACCGCTATGGCAATTCTAGGATTGGTACGTGGGGCAAAACCACCAAAAAAGGCGTGGTCTTTTTGCGGTTTCATCACACCATCTACTTTGGCAGAGTTTTGCACCGTACCAGTTTTACCACATACTACAAAACCTGGAATTTTTTCAGCTTGTCCTGTACCAAATTCCATTACACCTTGCATACCATCGTGTACGGCCTCAAAAATACTATCAGAAATATGGCTAGCTGTATGGTGTTTTATTTTAAAAGAATCTAGTAAACCGTATTCGTCACCACCTTCAATAGAATCGATAAGATGTGGTGTATAATACCAGCCTTTATTAGCAATTGTGGCCATTACATTAGCCAGTTGTACCAAGGTAGTTTGTACCTCACCCTGACCAATAGAGTTAGAAATGACATTACATGAGTACCATTTTTTACCAAATATTTTTTGGTAGTGCGATGATACAGGAATGTTGCCGCGTTTTTCAGAAGGTATATCTACACCTAACGGATGGCCTAGACCAAAACTGTAGGCATACTCATTGAAAGCCTTTAAAGCACTATCAGCACCGCCATATTTTGGTTGGTCTAGTATTTTTTTGTAAACAGTAGCAAAATAAGTATTGTCGCTCACCGCAATGGCATGTACAAAATCAAACGTCCCTACATCTAAACATTTTGGCTTGCCTGTGCCACAACCACCAAAATAGCCACCACACGAAACTGTGAAGTGTTTATTAATAACGCCTTCTGCCAAGCCAACCACACCAACCACTGTTTTAAATGTAGAACCTGGTGAATACTTTGTACCAACAGCACGGTTGTTAAATGGTAAGCGAGGGTCTAGCAACATTTCGTTAATGTGCTTTTTACGTTGGTTACCTGTTAAATAATTAGGATCGTAAGTAGGTGCACTTACCATGCATAAAATACCACCAGTTCTAGGGTCAATAGCTACAATACTACCTACTTTATTGGTCATTAATTTTTCGCCTAGTTTTTGCAACTCAACATCTATACTTGAGTACAAGTTTTTTCCTGCAACGGCTGTGGTATCAAACTCACCTTTTTCAAATGGGCCTTGTATACGGCCTTTATTGTCACGAATAAAACGTTTTACACCACGCTTACCCATCAATACTTTTTCGTAACTACGTTCAAGCCCTGTAAAGCCTACATAGTCACCACTTTCGTAGCCTTCATCTTTATGTCTACGTAAAAAAGAAGTATCTACTTCTGATGTATAACCAAGAACAGCAGCACCTGTATTGTAAGGGTAGCTACGTACAGAACGATCGCTCAATACAAAGCCAGGAAACTTGTACATATTCTCATTCAGTTTGGCATACAATTCTGGTGTAAGTAAGGGTTCAAAAACACTTGGCCTTACACTACCATTTTTAAAAATAATATCCTTGATGCGTTTACGATAAGTAGCTGTATCTATGTTTAGCAAACTACAAATACCCAATGTATCGGTACCCTTTGTTTCATTTGGTGTAACTACAAGGTCATAAGTAATGGTATTTTCTAGTAAAGCTTTTTTCTTTCTGTCGAAAATAATACCTCTATCTGGGTAAATAATACGCCTGAAAATGGCATTGTTATCAGCCTCTATTTTATATTTTTTTGAAATTACCTGCAGGTTTACTAGCTGACCAACAATGATGAGGAAAACAATACCAAAAATAATTTTGATAACGCCGCTGCGACTTTGGTTAAATACCGACATATAAAATTGCGTAAAATGTTAGATTGTAGCTTCGATGAAGTAACTGTAAAATTGCTGATTTGTTGCGTAAGCCACAAGAAAAATTTGAGGAAATACAAAACTTTAAGCACCTTTTAAAATTGTGCCTCTTAAAGCCAATATTTATCTTGTAAAAGGTTTTAAAAATGCAGTGTTTAAGCGTTTGTTCTAAACTTACCTTTTCTAAAAAATAATAGCTCGGTAATGGTAATTAATAAAATGCTGATGCCTGTTGTACCAAGCACTTTACCAAAGAAGAACAAGGCATTACCAAAACTTAGCCACTCAATTAATGTAAGGTAGCCATGGTGCATAAATGTGAAAAGTGTAACGTACAAAGCATAAGGTGCAAAGCCCATACTTTTTACACTTGGTTCGGTGTAACTAAGTTCTATGGTATCTTGTGGTATGAGTATGTTTAAAATATAGGGGCGTAAATAAGCAACTAATGTGCAAGGCGCAGCGTGCAAGCCCATAGTGCCTGTAAAATAATCAAGCGTTAAACCTGTAGCAAAACCAATAGCTAACAGCCAAAAGCGATTGATATTAAATGGTAGCCAAAGTATGTATAAGAAGTACAAGTAAGGTACTACAAATTGATGCAATGGTGGTACATGATTGAGCACATATACTTGCACCAGTATAAATAATAAAAAGCGTAAAATATTTTTCAATAAACTACTCATTCGGTTTTAGTTTATTTTCTAGTGCCACTTGTTCTGCATAGCGAACATTGTATACCAAGTTCACAAAACTGATGCTGTAAAAATTAGTAGCTGTTTTCACTTTAAGCGTGTAAAAATTACTAGCAGGATCAGCAGAAATACCAGCCACCGTACCAATCATTATTTGAGAAGGAAACTTAGCAGAATAATTACTTGTAACCACAGTATCGCCTTTTACAACTTTGGCACTTTTAGGAATATTTTTTAGCGTTACAAAAGATGGATCTTTACCATCCCAATCAACACTGCCAGCAATATTATCCTTCTTCAACATGGCACTCACACTACTTTTGCGGTTTAAAATACTCATCACACGGCAGTAATTATCACTCACATCAACTACTGTACCTACCACACCCTCAGGGCCTATTACACTCATGTCTTTCTTCACACCTTGCAGCGAGCCACGTTCAAGCGTTAAGAAATTATTTTCAAGTGTTACAGTATTAGCTACTACAGTTGCTGGTAAAAAAATGTACTTTCTATAGCGATTAAGTGTGTCTTTTATCGTGGTATCTACAGCCATTTTTTTGCTGCTATCAGGTGCAGCAAAATTTGATAGCAATTGATTTCTCAGCTTTGCATTTTCAGCAGCCAATTGTCTATTGGTTTCTTTTAAACTGAAATAGGAATAAACACCACTGTACTGCGAGTTTAATTTGCCAGTAATCTCATTGATGTGTACTGAAAAAAAAGCGTCGTGAGTTTTACTACTTTTAATGAGCATTACAACGCAAAATATCTGCAATACAATAAAGCAGATAAATGTGAACGACGTGCGAATTAAAATGATGATATTTTTCACAAAAGGTCGATAGTGAGTAAAAAAGCAGTCGACCGTTGACTGTCAACGGTCGACTGAATACTATTTCATTATAAAAGGAAAACGTTGGTAATTTTTTAATGCCAAGCCTGTACCACGTACCACGCTTTTCAATGGATCGTCAGCAATATGTACAGGTAATTTAATTTTAGCGCTTAAACGCTTGTCAAGGCCACGTAACAATGAACCTCCACCTGTTAAGTACAGGCCACGCTTGTAAATATCAGATGCTAATTCTGGTGGTGTTGTTTCAAGTGCTTTTAAAATAGCTTCTTCTATTTTAAAGATACTTTTGTCTAATGCTTCAGCTATTTCTTGATAGCTTACCATAATTTGTTTAGGAATACCTGTTACAAGGTCACGACCATTTACTGGTAAGTCATCTGGCGGATTGTCTAAATCTTTCATGGCAGCACCAATCTGAATTTTTATCTGTTCAGCGGTACGTTCACCAATTAATAAACTGTGATAGCGGCGCAATGCTTCCATAATATCTGCTGTAAATTCATCACCAGCAATACGAATACTTTGGTCGCACACAATACCTGCAAGAGCAATTACCGTAATACCAGTAGTACCACCACCAATATCTATAATCATATTACCTACCGGTTCTTCTACGTCTATACCTATACCAAGGGCAGCAGCCATCGGCTCATGAATCATATATACTTCTTTGGCACCAGCTTGCTCAGCACTGTCACGTACAGCACGTTTTTCTACCTCTGTAATAGATGAAGGAATACAAATTAACATGCGCCAACTTGGTGGAAACAAAGGTTTTTTAGGGTACACTAATTTTATCAACTCACGAATCATTAATTCAGCAGCGTTAAAGTCTGCAATTACACCATCTTTCAATGGTCTTACAGTGCGAATGCTTTCGTGTGTTTTTTCATGCATCAATAAGGCTCTTTTACCTACCGCCAAAACTTCTTTTGGGTTATTTCTGTTAAGGGCAATAATTGATGGTTCGTTTACTACAATTTCATCGTTATGAATAATCAGGGTATTTGCTGTACCAAGGTCAATCGCTATTTCTTGCGAAAAAAAATTAAATAATGCCATTATATAGAGGGGCTTTATACGTGTTGTTTGTGAATAGCTGCAAATGTGGTAGAAATAAGTGGAATTAACAACGTAAAAAGCGTGTAATAATTATGTTGTGCATAGATATTAACACCCATTGCACAAATTCCACGTGATTTACTGGTTTTGCTACCAAAATCTATCAATAAATACATCATTTTATAGCATTATGCTAGCATTTTGTAAATGTTTTCTATTTGTTTACTGCAACAAGAACGGTCGAAAACAATGCCAAAAAGTAGTCAAATAATAAGTTGCCATAATTTTAACAAGCGTGAAAATTTAGTTGGCAAAAAATAGTTTTATGTGTGGCTAAACACAGTTTTTGGACCAAAAAAATTAAACCGTGTTGCCTGTTTATCAATTAATTTATTGTTTAACTCTTGCGGCTATTTCATTTTGCCTTAATTTCACGCCTCAAATTAAAGGCACCCTATTTTATGGCAGAAGTGATATTAATGCCCCGTTTAAGTGATACAATGACAGAAGGCGTTATTGCAGCATGGCACAAAAGCGTTGGCGAACAGGTAAATAAAGGCGATTTATTGGCTGAAATTGAAACAGATAAAGCCACAATGGAGTTAGAAAGTTACCAAAATGGTATTTTATTACACATTGGTACTGCAAATGGTGGTAAACTTCAAGTAAATAATTTATTAGCAATTATAGGTAAAGCAGGTGAAGATGTAACTACCCTAATTGCTGCAAATAGTGGTGGCGCAAGTGGGTCAACAGTCAACAGTCAACCGACCACAGAAGAAGCGGCTAAGCCAGAACCTGTAACTAGTAACCAGGGACTAGCATCCACAATTGATGCTTCTGCAATGGAAGAAGTGGTTTTAATGCCACGCTTAAGCGATACAATGACTGAAGGTGTAATAGCATCTTGGGTTAAAAATGTAGGCGATACAGTTAAAAAAGGCGATGTATTAGCAGAAATTGAAACAGATAAAGCTACTATGGAGCTAGAAAGCTACAAAAATGGTAAGTTATTATTTCAAGGTGCTAAAGCAGGCGAGAAAATTTTAGTAAACGATTTATTGGCTATTATAGGTGAAGATGGTTTAGATGTAAATGCTATTGTTGCTAGCCTAAAAGGTGGTAGCAAACCAGCGGCAGCAGCACCAACAGCTGCACCTGAGGCGCCAAAACCAGCTGTAGCATCTGCACCAGCCGCAGCGCCTGTAACTGCTGCGCCAGCGGTAGTAAATGAAGGTAGAATTTTTGCTTCTCCATTAGCTAAAAAAGTTGCTGCTGAAAAAGGTATTGACTTGAAATATGTAAAAGGCACTGGCGACAATGGTAGAATTACCAAAAGCGATATTGATAGTTACACACCAGTTGAAGTAGCAAGTGCCAAGGAACAAGCTACAAGTGTTAGCGTTTCTTCTAACTCCCCTTCAGGGGTTGGGGGCGGTGTTGTAAGTTTTGATGAAGTGCCTGTAAGCCAAATGCGTAAAGTAATTGCTAAGCGTTTAAGTGAAAGCTTATTTACTGCACCACATTTTTACTTAACAATGAGTATTAATATGGATGCTGCAATTGTGGCTCGTAATAAAATGAACGAATCGGCTAAATCTAAAATTAGCTTTAACGATATGGTATTGAAAGCAACAGCGCTTTCTTTAAAACAACATCCAAAAATTAACAGCAGCTGGTTAGGCGATAAAATACGTACCAATCATCACGTAAATATTGGCGTAGCAGTAGCTGTTGACGAAGGTTTATTAGTACCAGTTGTTCGCTTTGCAGATGGTAAAAGCTTAAGCCAAATTAATGCTGAGGTGAAAGACTTTGCACAAAAAGCAAAAGATAAAAAATTACAACCTAGCGATTGGGAAGGAAGTACGTTCACTATTTCTAATCTAGGTATGTTTGGTATAGATGAGTTTACTGCTATCATTAACACACCAGATGCTTGTATTTTAGCGATAGGTGGTATCTCTCAAGAGCCAATTGTAAAAAATGGTGCTATTGTAGTAGGTAATATTATGAAAGTAACACTAAGCTGCGACCATAGAGTAGTAGATGGTGCGACAGGTGCTGCATTTTTACAAACACTAAAAAGTTTGTTAGAAGAACCAGTAAGAATGTTAATCTAAATATAAAACAATATGTTTTAAAACCTTCAGCATTTGCTGGAGGTTTTTTTTTGCCTTTAAAATTGTTAATGGTATCACTAAGTATGGTATCAAATTAAATGATACCATACTTAGTGATACCAACTTGTTTTTTTGTGGTAATATAAATAGTAACACAATTTTTAGAACAACATTTATTTAACAATATTAATAGCATTAGTTTATGTAATTACAACCATTGTTGCATCTGAAATAAAAAGTTACAATTATGAAGTACATAAAAATTTGCTTGTCTATTAGCTGTCTATTTTTCGTGGTTACTGCTTTTGCAGGTGATGATAAGAATACAGTAAACGCACATTTAAAAACGGCCATTATTTACAGAAGTGGTGCAGAATTAACCCACGATACCAAAGCCACATTACAACAAGGTAATAATGAACTGACCATTGATGGTATCAGTAATCAGGTAGACATTAATAGTATACAGGTAAAAGTGCCAAATGCAGTAACCATTGTAGGTATTGAGTTTCAGAATTATTACTTAAAGCCAAATATTACTTCGCCAAGGGTAAAAGCAATGACTGATAGTATAGAGAAGCTACAGCAAGACATAACCAAATTGCAAACCAATATTGGTATAGCTACCGATTTATTGCAAGTACTAAAATCAAACAGAGATATTAAGGGTACACAAAATGGCCTAAGTGTTGCAGAGTTGATGAAACTAATGGATTATTACAAAGCCAAATCGCTAGAAATACAAACTGAAATAACGCAGCAAAATGCTACCTTGAAAAAAGTGCAAGAACAAGTACAGCGCTTAAATAATCAAGTGCAAGAAGAAGAACATAAGAACGCCAAAAGTACAGGTAGGCTTGTGTTACAGCTAAATGCTGCATTGGCTGGTAACTATAATTTTACCGTATCGTACATAACGCCGAATGCTTATTGGACACCTTTTTACGACATTAATGTTGCAGATATTAATAGTCCTATGAAGTTAGTGTACAAAGCCAAAATGTTTCAAACAACTGGGTTAGATTGGAAGCAAGTAAAGCTATCATTATCTACTGCTACACCAAGCCAATGGGGCAATGCACCTAATTTACAAACTTGGTTTCTAGCCTACATAAACCCGTATGCAAACATGGATAAAGCATTGTTAGGTAGAATACCTGGTGTACAAATTGCAAAAGATGAAGAAGTAAGTGACTTGAATGAAGTTGTAGCACAAGGCTATGGTTATGCTAATCCAGGTGCGACAGCAAGTATAAGAATTCGAGGTGTAGCATCACTTAAAAAAGAAGTATCACCATTGTATATTGTAAATGGTAGTGAAATGAGTGCTTCTGAAGCAACAAAAATTAATCCTAGCTCTATTAAAAAAATAGACGTTTTAAAAGATGCTTCATCAACAGCCATATATGGTGCTAGAGGTTCAAATGGCGTAATATTAATTACACTTAAAGATGGCTTAGACGATTATATTACTGTATCAGAAAGTACCTTAAATCTTAACTACGACATTGATTTACCTTACGATATTGCTAGTAATGGTAAAGAGCAAACGGCTACATTAAAAGAAGTTGAAGTGCCTACTAATTACAAGTATTACGCAGTGCCTAAATTGGATAAAGATGTGTATTTACTAGCAGAAGTAACCAATTGGGAAAAATTGAACTTATTGCCTGGTGATGCCAATATCATTTTTGAAGGTACGTATGTAGGCAAGTCTTTTATTGACCCAAATACAACAACAGATACCTTAAACTTAACCTTAGGTAAAGACAAACGTGTAGCAATTAAAAGAGAAAAACTAGCTGACTTTAGTAGTGTGAAATTTTTAGGTAGTAATAAGCTACAAAAAATTACCTACGAGATTACGGTAAAAAACAATAAAAAAGAAGCCATCAACTTATTGGTAAAAGATCAATATCCATTGGCTACCAATAAAGAAATGGAAGTGCAATTGCTTGAAAGTGCTGAGGCAGCTGTAAATGAAGAAACAGGCATTGTAACTTGGAAGATCTCATTAGCCGCAGGCGAAAGCAAAAAACTACGTTTAAGCTACACGGTAAAATATCCAAAAGATAAAACGGTGAATTTGAAGTAGGCAGGCTTTTAACCACATAGCCATATAGGCACAAAGGATAATTTTATAAAGTGTTTGTAATCTTTTTTAAAGGTTGCAAACACTTTTTTTCTATGTGGCTAATATGTCTATGTGGTAGTTTCAGGTTTCTTCTTAAAACCACCTATATTTATAGCAACGAATATGCCTGCCATTCACCGTTTTAATGCAACCAAAACTATGGCTATACGTGTAGCAATCAACCACAAAACAACTTATCATTACGACAGATTAGTGTCATTGTCGCCCCATATTTTTAGGCTTCGTCCTGCGGCGCATTCACGCACACCTATTGAGGCTTACACTTTAAAAATTACACCTAAAGAACATTTTATCAATTGGCAGCAAGACCCTTTTGGCAACTATCAGGCACGTGTTGTTTTTCCTGAAAAAACAAACGAATTAAGTGTTGAGGTGGAAGTAATTGCCAATATGGTGGTGATTAATCCTTTCGATTTTTTTGTTGAAGATTATGCAGAGAAATATCCATTTACCTATGCTAAACAGCTGCAAAAAGAACTAGTGCCTTACTTTGAAATAAAAGAAGAAGGCCCGCTATTAATGCAGTGGCTAGAACAGCTAGATGTAAAGCCAGATACAAGCATTAATGATCTGTTAGTGTATGTTAATCAAAAGCTGAACAAAGACATTAACTATAGCATTCGCATGGAACCAGGTGTGCAAACCTGCGAAGAAACGCTTGGTAAAGCATTGGGTAGTTGTAGAGATAGTGCTTGGTTATTGGTGCAAATATTTCGTCATTTAGGGCTTGCAGCAAGGTTTGTTTCAGGTTATTTGGTGCAGCTTACAGCCGATATAAAATCATTAGATGGTCCTTCTGGCCCAGAAGCAGATTTTACTGATTTACATGCTTGGACAGAAGTGTATATACCAGGTGCAGGATGGATTGGTCTTGACCCTACATCAGGCTTATTTGCTGGTGAAGGCCACATACCACTAGCTTGTACACCAGATTATGTAAGTGCTGCACCGGTTGTGGGCGCTACAGATATTTGTGAAACCACTTTTACATTTAGCAATACCGTTACGCGTATTCATGAAGACCCTCGTGTAACAAAACCTTATAGTGAAGAGCAATGGGCTATTATAAATGCTACAGGTTTTAAAGTTGATAAAGATTTAGAAGTAGGTGATGTACGCTTAACCATGGGTGGCGAACCGACGTTTGTATCTATTGATGATATGGAATCAGCGCAATGGAATACTGCGGCTGATGGCTTGCACAAACGTATTTTGGCACATGAATTAATCTTTAGGCTTCGAGAGCAATTTGGTCCTAAGGGTATGCTGCATTATGGTCAAGGTAAATGGTACCCTGGCGAGCCATTACCACGCTGGCAATATGGTTTGTTTTGGCGTAAAGATGGTCATCCCATTTGGAAGAATAAAGACTTGATGGCACTGGAAAATGCAGAGAAAAAATTTACGCATAAAGATGCAGAAGCATTTGCCAAAGAACTTGCTAAACGTCTTGCAGTAAGTGAAGAAAATGTAACGCCAGCTTATGAAGATGTGTTTTACTTTTTGTGGACTGAAGAAAAAATTCCTGTAAACATCGACCCATTAAAAGCCAATTTAAAAGATAGTATTGAACGTAGAACATTGGCGCAGCTATTAGAAAATGGCTTAGATACACCAGCAGGTTATGTATTGCCACTTGAGTGGAATTATTGGAACAATAAATGGCGCAGTTGCAAATGGAAAATTAGCCGTGATTATTTGTTTTTAATGCCGGGTAATTCACCTATCGGTTTGCGTTTGCCACTAAAATCTTTGCCTGTAATTGCAAAAGATAAAGAGCCACAACGTGTAGAAAGAAGCTTGTTTGAAGAACTACCTGAATTAGAGAACTTTCACGACAATATTGTAAGCCGATATGGTTTAGTAACGGTGCACGAACCGCCACCAGTAAGAGTACCAGAACCTGTGGTACAAAAGAAGGATACCAAAGAAGAACTGAAGAACAAAGAACAAAAAATAAAGAACAAAGAAGCGGAAGAAGAAACCAAACCATTGTACGATGTTGATACAGTGATTACCTCTTTGTGTGTAGAAGCAAGAGAAGGCATTGTATATGTGTTTATACCGCCATTATCTTATGTAGAACATTACTTAGATTTAATTGCCTCTATCGAAGCATCGGCAGAACAATTACAAATACCAGTGCGCATAGAAGGCTACGAACCACCACGAGATAATCGTATGGAAAGAATGGTGGTATCGCCAGATCCTGGTGTAATTGAGGTAAATATTCATCCTTCTAAAAATTGGCAAGAACTTGTTTTTAATATTGATACCTTGTACGAGCAAGCACATTTATCTCGCCTTGGTACCGAGAAGTTTATGCTTGATGGTAGACACACAGGTACAGGCGGTGGTAATCACATAACCATAGGTGGTGATGTACCAGCCAATAGCCCTATTTTACGCAGACACGATGTTCTAAGAAGTTTAATTACTTACTGGCAACATCATCCAGGCTTGTCTTACTTATTTTCAGGTGCATTTGTTGGCCCTACATCGCAAGCACCTCGTTTTGATGAAGGTAGAGACGAGAAGTTGTACGAAATGGAAATTGCCTTTAGCCAAATACCAGAAAATGGCTTTGTGCCTTTTTGGTTGGTTGACAGATTGTTCCGCCATCTATTAACCGATATTACCGGCAATACACACCGTGCAGAATTCTGTATAGATAAATTGTATTCACCAGATTCATCCACTGGAAGGCTTGGTATTCTTGAGTTTAGAGCATTTGATATGCCACCGCATAAGCAAATGAGTTTGGTGCAAATGCTACTCATTCGTGCCTTAATTGCTTGGTTTTGGAAGAAGCCTTACAAACACGATTTGGTGCGTTGGGGCACAGAATTGCACGATAAATTCATGCTGCAACATTATGTAAGGCAAGATTTACAAGAAGTAGTAAACGACCTTAACAGTGCTGGCTACGATTTCAATATTAGTTGGTTTGAACCTTTCTTCGAGTTTCGTTTTCCGCATTATGGCTCGGTACAAGTACAGGGCATTAATATGGAAATACGCATGGGTATAGAACCTTGGCACGTATTGGGCGAAGAAATGAGCAGCTCTGGTACAGCACGTTTTGTTGATTCATCTTTAGAGCGTATTCAAGTAAAATTAACTGGCCTTAACGATGCACGTTATGCATTGCTGTGTAATGGTGCAAGAGTGCCTTTACGAGCCACCGATACAAAGGGTGAATATGTGTGCGGTATTCGCTACCGTGCTTGGCAGCCACCAAGTGCTTTGCACCCAACTATTGGTGTAGACACGCCTTTGGTGTTTGATATTGTAGATACTTGGAACGGCCGTAGCGTAGGCGGTTGTACTTATTATGTAGCACATCCTGGCGGTAGAAATTACGATTCTTTCCCTGTAAATAGTTACGAGGCAGAAAGTAGGCGTGTCAGCCGTTTTTGGGATCAAGGTCACACACCAGAAACACAAATGCCTAGGGCTTACTTATCGTTTACCGAGCATTATATTGAGCAAAACCGTGAACCATACATTTGCGATACACCACCAATTGAGGTAAACAAAGAGTATCCTGCAACATTAGATTTACGCCAAACTTGGAGTAAAAGAAATAAGTAAGTTTTCAACCACAAAGGCACAAAGTAAACACTAAGGGTAGTGAATTTTGTGCGCTTTTTTTAGATTATGAAGCCATCAATAGTAATGCTATTCAACTACATAGGCGCACACTGGAGCTGCAAAATGTTATTCAGCTTTCATCTAAGCGTAAATATATTAGCCGTTGTAAGTCATAGTGAACTTTGTGAGGCTTTACTTAGTGCCTTTGTGGTTAAAAAATTCTTTGTATTCTTTACATCCTTTGTTTCTTTGTGTGAAATACTTTTATGTCAGAACAAATCCCTTCAAAAGATCCTCTACACGGTTTAACACTCGAAAAAATTGTAACCCATTTACACGAATCATTTGGTTGGGAAGAACTTGGCAGACAAATACGCATCAATTGCTTCACAAGCAATCCATCTATTCAATCAAGCCTCAAGTTTTTGCGCAAAACGCCTTGGGCTCGCACCAAAGTAGAAGATTTTTACAAGTACGCTTTAAGAAAGAAGTTGTTGAAATGATGACTATTTATTTAGAAAGTCTTTCACTTTAGGATGCTTAATAAGTTTAACTACAAAAATCACAATCGCAATTATTTGTAAAGTTGTGCCAGTAGTAAAAAGAATATTAGCGCCATAGTAGTGCATAATTTTTACAAGAGAACCAATAATGACAACACACCAACCAATTGCAAACAAGATAAGAGCGTGCTTTAGTTTCATTACATTAATTTCTTTGCAGTAAATATATTCAAATAGCTCTAAAGCATTTCTTCCTTAAGGTCAACTTATTTTAATCCAAAAAATACGCTTTGCTAAGTCAGCGACTTCGTACAGCATATTTTGTAAAAAATCTTCTGCATAGCCACCTACATTTATTGCATGTCACTTTTAAAGTAGTACATTTTGTAAAAAATCTTCTGCATAGCCACCTACATTTATTGCATGTCATTTTTAAAGTAATACATTTTGTAAAAAATTTTCTGCATAGCCATTTACATTTATTGCATGTCACTTTTAAAGTAGCACATTTTGAAAATAATGTTCTGCATAGCCACTTGTGCTTATTACGATTATTTTTAAACATCCATCCAACTACAGCCTCTTGTAGTTTCAAGGTTTTACTTCCCCAATATTTTTTGTTAGTTGTTTATATCAATGTTTTAAAACAAAAAAGCCGCAAGTCTTTTAAAACTTACGGCTTTCATCAAAGCAAATCAATTCTATCACCAAAATCAGCGATTAAAACTCAGTTGTAAATTCTAAGTATTTTAAAAACTCAGCTTTTTTGGCTTCTTCTTTAAATGCGCCACTGTAAAATGCTGTTACAGTGCTACTACTTTCATCTTTTACACCACGGCTACTTACACACAAATGTTTGGCATCTATTACTACAGCCACATCATCAGTACCTAAAACCTCTTGTAGCTTTTTACCTATTTGCATGGTTAAGCGCTCTTGCACTTGCGGTCTTTTGGCAAAATATTCTACCAAGCGGTTCAGTTTGCTTAAGCCAATTACCTTGCCATTGCTAATATAAGCCACATGTGCACGACCCATAATTGGTACAAAATGGTGTTCGCAATTACTGTAAAACGAAATGTTTTTTTCAACCAACATTTCATTGTACTTGTACTTGTTTTCAAACAATGCCATTTTTGGCATATTGGCAGGGTTTAAGCCCTGAAATATTTCCTTCACGTACATTTTAGCCACACGATGCGGTGTACCTTTCAGGCTATCATCTGTAAGGTCAAGGCCAAGGGTGTTCATAATAGCTTCAAAATGCTTCTCAATAGTCGCTATTTTTTCGTCTTCGCTAAGCACAAAAGCATCTGCACGCATAGGCGTATCTACCGATGTCATTACATGATTATCACCCATTTCATCTATCAACACATCAATCATTTCTATGTTGCCGTTGCTATTAAGCTGGATATTCGACAAAGTTTCTTTCTGTTTCATACAATCTTATTTTTAAGTCTAAAGCCGCATCAATTTTTACACGTAACAGGTTATATATCACAATCGCAATATTTTCTGCTGTTGGGTTTACTGTTGCAAACTCTGTGGTATCTAAGTTTAAATTTTTATGGTCAAATTTGTCAAGCACTTGCGCTTTAATCAAGTCGCTCAATACCTTCATATCAATCACATAGCCAGTTACAGCGTCGGGCAAGCCAGTTACTTGCACTATCAGCTCATAGTTGTGACCATGATAATTCGGGTTATTACATTTACCAAACACCCTTGCGTTTTCAGCGTCACTCAACAATGGATTGTTCAGTCGATGCGCAGCATTAAAATGTTCTTTTCTAAAAACGGCTACTTTATTCATAGTCATTACGGCATTGCTAGTAATTTTTTTTGTTACCAGCTTTGGTAGTTATATCGGCTTTTGTTGTTAGTTTATACTGAGTTTACGAAGTACCCTCAAAATAAGTTACCAACAACAAAAACTGAACACCAGTTTTCAATTTTAAAAACGACAATTATTTTTCAATTACTAACTGCCCGGCACTGCGTAAAAAGTGTGTTTACCAAGTGGCCTTGCATAAATTAAGGAGCGACAGATAATTAGTAACAGAACTTCAAAAGTGTATGTAATATATGCGAATAACGTACCAATTACAAATTGTCAGTTACTTGCAAAACTACGTACTATATAATAACCAATAAAGTTTCTGTTTTGTTTAAAAGTAGCAATAAAAAAGTTAAACGGTAATATTTAGGTAACAATTATCCTAGGGGTACATGTTGTTTGTAGTAAGTATGAGTTGTAAATTATCCAAAATACTCTACGTAAATTCTAGGTGTTTCGTATAGTTTAATGCAATGTAACTGCACAGTTTCAGGTAGGTGTGGGGTTAATTGTTCCCAAATAGCAATGGCTAAATTTTCTGTGCTACACATTTTATCTGCCATAAAATCAACATCTAAGTTTAAGTTTTTATGGTCAAGCTTATCTACTACATGCTCTTTTATAAGCTTGCTCAATTTTTTTACGTCGTACAAAAAGCCCGTTTCAGGGTCAGGTTCGCCTTTAATAGTTACAAACAAGTCATAATTATGCCCATGCCAGTTTTCATTGGCACAAACGCCAAACATGGCTTCGTTTTTTTCTTTACTCCATTTTGGGTTTGCTAGTTTATGAGCAGCATTAAAATGTTCTTGTCTAGTTAAATACACCATCTCTTCGCACTAAAATTTTGGCAAATGTAGGGTTTCATAAAGTTTTAGTAAGTAACTGCCTGTTTAAACCTTCTAAATTCTCAACTTTACAACAATGAAAACTCTTGTTACAGCCGCCACTTCTTTTGAAATACAACCTACAATGCAGGCATTTGCAAATAGTAATGTACAATTTCAGGTAACTGGTATTGGCATGTTGGCTACGGCAGTTTCATTAACAAGGTTGGTTTTACAAGAAAAGCCCGACATTGTTATTCAAGCAGGTATTGCAGGTGCTTTTAATGCTAATTTGCCATTAGGTAAAGTGGTAGCAGTTAATACTGAAACTATTGGTGATTTAGGTGTTGAAGAAAATAACGCATGGAAGGATGTATTTGACTTACAGCTTATTGACGCCAATAGCGTACCATTTACCAACAAGCAATTACCCAACCCATATTTAGCGCAGCTAAATATGTTGTCTTTAGAAGAAGTGCCTGCCATTACGGTAAACGAAATTTCTACTAATCAGCAACGCATTTTGCAGTTGCAAGCAAAATATAATCCAACAATCGAAAGTATGGAAGGCGCAGCACTGCATTATGTTTGCAATAGTTTTCAAGTACCATTTATTCAGTTGCGCAGCATTAGTAATTATATTGGTGAGCGAGATAAAACCAAATGGCAAATGCAACAAGCCATTATTAATTTAAATGAAGCTTTAATAGCGATGTTGTACCAACTCTTAAACTAGCAACGAACACAAAACGCAGAACTTAAAACATATACCGTGAAACTGACTTTAGGCTTTTCGCCTTGCCCAAACGATACATTTATTTTTGATGCCTTAGTAAATGGCAAAATAGACACTGATGGATTGGAATTTGATGTGCAACTAGAGGATGTGCAAACCTTGAATGAATGGGCAAAAGCAGGCAAGCTTGATGTATCTAAAATCAGCTATGGTGTACTGCCATTAGTGCTGCAAAATTATGTAACGCTTAATAGTGGCGGTGCTTTGGGCAAAGGTGTGGGGCCTTTATTAATTGCTAATTCCAAATTTGATATCACTGATTTACCAAGTAAAACAATTGCAGTGCCAGGTGTGAATACCACAGCGCATATGTTGTTTTCATTGGCTTTTCCTAATGCAAAAAATAAGCAGTTTTTGGTGTTTCATGAAATTGAAGAAGCGGTGCTAAGTGGTAAAGTAGATGCAGGTGTTATTATTCATGAAAATAGATTTACCTACCAAGATAAAGGCCTTACCAAACTAATGGATTTAGGTGAGTACTGGGAGCAACAATTGCAAGTACCTATACCGCTAGGTGGTATTATTGCAAAGCGAGGCTTGGGTAATGATTTGACTAAAAAAGTTGATAATTTGATTAAGCAAAGCGTTGAATATGCTTTCGCAAATTATCCTGAATTAACCGATTACACGAGGCAGCATTCGCAAGAAATGAGCGAATCTGTCATGCGCCAGCATATTGACTTGTACGTGAATAACTATTCTATCAATCTAGGCGAAGAAGGTAAAAAAGCTGTAACAACCATGCTTAATGTCTACCAACAATTGCATGCAGAAACAACTATTGATAGAAGTAATGTTTTCTTGTAGCTATTTTATGGCCAATAATTTTTGCTAATAAAGCTAATTAAATCATCTGCCATTGCTTGTTGTTCGGGCACTTTAGGATGGCCTGGTGTGTTTTTATAAGCAAAAAAGTGCGTCGCTATTTTTTTATCTTTTAATGATGCTACGGCAGCATCTATATAGCTAGGCCATTTTGAACCTTCCTTCGTTGCATCCATATTGCCGAGGCAGCAAATGATATTTGCCTTTGGATATTTGCTTCTAAGCGTTTTAATAAAATTTGCGTAAGCATTTATAATAAACTCTTGCGTTGGCTTTTCTTTTCCAAATCTGGCTTTAAATTCAACATGTTGTGGCTGGTTAACTAACCAACTATCATTTTGAAATAAATTTACTACAACAATATCTGGCTGATAATTACTAAAATCCCATTTGCTGGTACTATCATTTGGGTCTATTCTATCGTAAATTTCTGGCATTATTTGGTTGAACCAACTAACCATTACACCAATACCACTTTTTGCAGTACAATGGTATTGTGCATTAAAATGTCTTGCAGTGATGGCACCATAGGCTTTGTAATTATTAAAAAACTCAGGTGTGCCAGCATCTGCTTTGCCCATAGGCACATCTACACCATGACCACAAGTAATAGAGTTGCCAAAAAATTCAATTTTTCGGTTTGAAAGTTTTTTTGGCTTTACAATTTGTCCGTTAGCATCTATTTCAAAATTAAATATGCTCGTTATGCCATTATCAGTATTCGTTAGTTTAAATAACTGAATAGTATGTAGCTTGTCATCTAAGTTACAAGCAAGTTCGTAAGTCGCTTTTCCTTTGTTCAATTTTAGTTTAACAGGCTCTTTATCATCTACTATTACGTAATAATAGTTGTTGCCTAAATTATCTGCCAAAGTAGCTTTTATTGATGTTGTGCCTTTTACTTTCACGGTTACAGAACTACCGCTCCAATAAACATTAGCACAAGAATCGTTAAAGCCTATTCTACCCATGTATTGAACATTGGCATTGTTAAAAGCAACAACCTTTGATGTTGAAACTTGCGTATAGCTAGAAGTGAATATTAGTATAGAAAAGAGCGCTAAAAGGATTTTATTGCTTCTCATGGTGAGTAATCAAAATTAAATTGAGAGATTTTATTACAACTACGGTAAAGCCGTAGTTTTTGCTTAAAGCGAATATAGTTAGGTTTCACAATTATTTAGTTGAACTATCTTTCTTCAAAGCCTTGCCATAAACTTCTAAAGCTCGCTTACGAGCATCTTCATGCACTACAATTGGTTTTACATAGTTGAAGCCTTCAAATTCTGGCACCCATTTGCGAATGTATTTCAGTTCTTTATCAAACTTTTCGGTTTGTAGTTTTGGGCTAAATACTCTAAAATAGGGTGCTGCATCGCAGCCGCTACCAGAAGCCCATTGCCAGCCACCATTGTTAGCTGCAAAGTCAAAATCGAGTAGTTTTTGTGCAAAATAAGACTCGCCCCAGCGCCAATCTATTAGCAAATGTTTGGTAAGAAAAGATGCCACAATCATACGCACTCTGTTATGCATATAACCTGTTGTATTTAGTTCTCTCATGCCAGCATCTACTATTGGGTAACCAGTTTGTCCTGCGCACCATTTTGCAAATTCTGCTTCGTTATTGCGCCATTCTATTAGGTCGTATTCTTTTCTAAAAGCATGACCTTTACCCACATGAGGAAAATGCCAAATAATCATGTGGTAAAAATCTCGCCAAATGAGTTCGTTTAAAAAAGTCTCATTCAAATCCTTTGCCCTATTGGCTAAGCCACGAATACTAATAGTGCCAAAGCGCAAATGCACACCTAGTTGCGATGTGCATTTAATAGCAGGATAATCACGTTGTGCGCTGTATTTTTTTATTAGTTCTTCTTGTAAATGTTTAGCAGGGAAAACCGTATCTGTAGCAATAAAACCCATTGAATCTAACGTTGGTAATTGCTTACTTGGTTGCTTGTAAAAATTGCCAAAATATTTCTCAGTAGGGTAGGCTTTTAAGTGAAAATCTGTTAGTGTAGCTTTCCATTTTCTACTGTATGGTGTAAATACGGTGTAAGGCAAGCCATCATCTTTTAGTACTTCACCTTTCTCTAGAATTACTTGGTCTTTAAAAGTATGCAAGCTTGCACCATGTTGTTGCAGTACACTGTTGATGCTTGCATCTCTATCTAGGGCATATTGCTCATAATCATGGTTGGTAAATGCAGCTGCAATGTGATAGGTTTGTAACAGTTGCTTAAATGCCTCAATTGGTGTGGTATAAAATACTTCTAGGCTGCTACCAAGTGCTGCTAATTCTGTTTGTATATCGGTAATAGCTGCATGTATAAAGGCTACACGTTTATCCGTTTTATCTTCTAGTTTGTCTACAATATTTGTGTCGAAAATAAAAATGGGTACAACGGGATGACCGCTTTTTAAGGCATGGTATAAAGCGGCATTATCTTGTAAGCGTAGGTCTCTTCTAAACCAAAAAATACTAACTGTCTGTTTCATGTTATAGTGTGTAACATCCTGTAACAGTTAAACGGCTTTGTGGTTCTATTAATGTAAAAATAATTGAGCAGCTACATAAGTAGCTCGCAGTAAAAGCCCAATGCTTTTACTGCGGCTATTGTTGGTTGAATGATATCATAGTCACTTTCAAGACGTAGAATATTGTCGCAGTCTTGTAAGTCAAAATTAAAATTGGCTTTAGGAAATAACTGCTGCAAATGTTCAACAATACCGCTTGCAGCAGTTTCTTCAGTAATATCAGTTTTAAATATTTCTACAGCCATAGAAGCATTACTTAGTTTCTAGTATTTTTTTCAAGTTCGATGCGTTTTCGTCCATATCTTTTTTCAACATGTTCTTAATGATTGGTATCATCAAGTTCATAGGAAAAGGATTAGAAGAATAGAACGTGGTGGTGTATTTAGTTTGCGTTTCTGAAATAGCTTGAGTTGTGTTAGTAGCTGTACTTACCCCTTCAAATGGTTTCTTGAAACGTATTTCTACTTCGTAACCATCGCCTTCATTTATTTTGGTAATTTCTTGTTCGCCCACACCTACATTTTTATTATCGCTTTCCCAGGCAGATTTGAAGCCCACGGTGCCATCTGTACCTGTGTAAGTAAGTTTTACATTCGGATCCATCATTACCCATTTGCTATAATGTTCTTGATTTTTCAACAACTTTATGTAATTAAAAACACTGTCTCTTGGTGCATTAATTACTACTTCTGATGTGATGGTAAATTTCTTATCCATTATTGCGGCCGCTACAAGTGCAATAGCGATGATGCCTACAATAACAATTGCAATAATTGTTAGCATTTTTTTCATTTTTAAGGTTTTGATGGAAGTTTATTGTAAGAGATATATGACGCTACTAGAATACCCATAAAAGCGACTGCAAATAGTACATGTGGCCCAAAGCCTGTGGTAGCCCAAATAGAAACTGCGGCAGCAATAAAGTCTATACCAAAGCCTGCATAAGCCCATTCTTTATATCTACCTTTAAAGTACGGCACTACTAATACCAAAGCACCTACTATTTTAAAAATAGAAAGCATCACTCTAAAGTATTCAGGATAGCCCAATTGCTTAAAGCCTTCAGCGCTTTCAGGTGCATTAAACATTAAGGCAGTCATTAAGCCTTGGGTAATAAATAGAATAAACGTTGTAACCCAATAGATGATTTTTGTTGATTTCATAAGTGCAAGTTTTAGTTGGTTTATATTAAAAAGAGAATCGTCTTCTAAAATTGAATAGCCATATTCATTTTAATCATTCCAATCATTTAATCAGTGGTAAATGTTTAGTTTGTTTCGGTGTATTTTTTAAAGTTGTTCAGTATCATTTGCCAGCCCTGATGCTGCATTTCTACAGGGTTTGTTGTCTCAGCTTCAAAGCTTTCTACCACTTTTGTGGCATCGCCTTCTACTGAAAAATAAACGCTCCACTTTCTACCATCACCCATGGTGATTTGTAATTCTTTTTCTGGTTCAATACCATCGTATGTGCCCCAAAAGTCAAAGCTAAAACTGCCATCTTTTGCAGCCATTGTTGCAGAAAATTTACCGCCCACAGTTAAGTTGGTTTCAGCTGTTGGGCAATGCCAATCATCTGCTGCGTAGTTCCATTTGGTAAGGTGTTCTGGGTTTGTCCAGTAGGTCCATACTTTGTCTATTGGTGCGTTTACAATAGCTTCTACGGTTAATACTATTGGTGTAGTCATCGCTTGTTAGTTGAGGTTTTGTTGAGTGATTTTGAAGTAAAATAAACGATTAGTTTTACACCACAAACTTATTCATCAAAAACTAACATTGCCACGTGTAAATACGTCGTTTTGCAGGGCAGTTTACGACAATATGGTTTGTAATACATTTACCCAACACATTTCTCGTTTTATGAAGCATATTTCTATCCTCGTGCCTAATGGCCACACCAGTTTGCCAAACATCGATGGTACGCATCAAATCTTATCTGAGGTAAACAAATTTGCCGCAGCAATGGGGCAGCCACCCGTATTTAAGGTGCAATTAGTAGGCATTGGTAAGCCTATTGTTCAGCGCAATGGCTTGTACACCATTAGCCCAGAATGTGTGATAGATGATATTACTAAAACCGACCTCATTATTATCCCTGCCATGCATGGCGATATGCCACAGGCTATTAAAGATAATGCCGCTTTTATCCCTTGGATTAAGCAACAGCACCAGCAAGGTGCCGAAATTGCGAGCCTTTGTATTGCCGCTTTTTTCTTAGCCGAAACGGGCTTGCTAGATGGTAAGCAATGCGCTACACATTGGGGCACTGCCAATTTATTTAGGCAGTTGTACCCACAAGTACATTTGGTAAACGATAAAATAATGACCGATGAAGATGGCATTTACACCAGCGGTGGTGCTTATTCGTTTCTCAATTTATTGGTGTACATTATAGAAAAATATGCGGGCCGACAAATGGCTATCATGGCTGCCAAAGCTTTTATGATAGACATTGACCGCTCTAGCCAGTCGCCTTTTGTAATGTTTCAAGGGCAAAAAGACCACGATGATACCGAGATAAAAACTGCTCAAAACTATATTGAAACCCATTATCAAGACAAGCTTTCGGTAGACCAACTAGCCGATATGGTGGCTGTGGGCAGGCGCAGTTTTGAGCGACGTTTTAAAAAGGCAACCAACAATACCGTGGTAGAATATATACAGCGTGTAAAAATTGAAGCCGCCAAACGCAGCTTCGAAAACAGCCGCAAAAACATCAGCGAAGTCATGTTTGCCGTAGGCTATGTAGATGATAAAGCGTTTAGAACCGTGTTTAAAAAAATCACCGGCCTTACCCCTGTAGAATACCGCAACAAGTATAGCAAGCAAGCCGCTTAATGCAGTAGCAATTTTTATGTAACCAGCAGTAGCACTACTATTGGGCTGTTGTTGCGTATTCTGAGATAAAATTTTTTTAAACTCGGGGTTTAAAAATTTTATCTCAGAATACAGATTAGCTCTTTAAAAAATAGGAATAAGGAAGTTTTCAATAATCATTGTTGAAATCTAAGACTCTTAACAGTCCATAACGACTAAAATTCTGATTGGTTATCAACAACTTGTGTTTCAATTAAGTCCAATACGCAATTTGGGCAATTAACCTAGTCGCACACACGGTTAACTTATTTGATTCGCTACTGAACACTTCGCTTATCCCGTTATTTAAAAGAACTTTGTAAAAAGCAAATCTAAGAGTCGCACACTTGTACGTTCTGTGCGCTGTGGGGCGTTTATTGTAGCGTAGGGTTTAGGGCTTCTCACTCCAGCGGAGTGACATGTTTGTAGCAAAATAACGTTTAGATAACACGTTCGACCCCTATGAGGGTCGAATAAATTTGCGTAATCGGGTCTACAAATATTCAATCCCATAGGGATTGGTTGTTGTTGCTTACCACACATTTGCCTGCCCTACATACTAATAACGGTGAAACCTATCTTAACTAAAATAGCTTTTAATCAGTTCACCAAAATCTTTTTCGATACTTTCAAAACTATCAGTTGTAGTAAAACAGATAAACTTTTCAGACAAATTATCTTTTAGAAAGAAAAGGTTTGGATCAAATGTTGAATGATAGATTTTGTGACCATTTATTTCAGTTTTTAAAGCTGAATGTATAGGTGTATCGTAGTGTTTTATATTCAACTCTCTAAGTCCACTTGTTATTCTTAAATCTTGTCCTGTTACAGTATTCTTCATAAAGTGTAAATAATTCGTTTTTGTAAATAATTTCCATCTGCTGAATTTGGTAAAAAAAGGCAAAAAACGTAAAGGTTTTGTTCGCTATACGAAACTTGTAGCTTTGTATTTATATTTTATTTCCTTCAAAAATGACATTTG
This sequence comes from Parasediminibacterium sp. HNIBRBA5674, assembly GCF_056745525.1. Classification (NCBI taxonomy): domain Bacteria; kingdom Pseudomonadati; phylum Bacteroidota; class Chitinophagia; order Chitinophagales; family Chitinophagaceae; genus Parasediminibacterium; species Parasediminibacterium sp. HNIBRBA5674. Next base: position 194,188 of record NZ_JBQWIE010000002.1, read on the forward strand.
TTGTTAAAGGCAAATTCTGAACATTTGAGTTGCGTGATCAGTATTTAGTTGATTTTAGTGAAGCGACAAAAAATCCAGCTAATCCACTCAAAAGGCTAGTAAAGCCTGTTGTTATTGAAGGATCTAATTTCTCCTTAAATACTATTAGGTAAATTAGAAATCCTATAAGTGTCAGAACGAATAATAAAGCAACTATTACTGAATTTGTATGTTGTCCTAATATTTTGTCTAAAGAGCTTGTTTCCGTGGTTCCACTCTGATTTTGAGGGTTATCAACAGTGACTCTTTTTTGCGCTACAGATGTTGCCATATTGTTAGTTTTCTTCTGTCCAAACAGTTAGGTGAAAGTTTCGCCAATTCGCCTTATCATTTGTCTGAGTGCGATATTTTATCCAAATCTTATTTCCCTTTGTTGTGTTTAATTTCAAAGGTTCTTGATTTTCAACGTGAGACATTGAATTCTCTGTATCCCATTTATGTAGTGCAATGTTCATACTTCGTCCATCATCAGCAATGTCAATTTTTGCAGTGTATTTATCACCATCCTCCAGGAATAAAAAGTTTATAGACATTTTGAACGTAATACTTTCGTCAGCAACGTCAAAGCTGACTTTGGTTGCTTTGTCCAATAGCAATACGTGTTCGTTATAAATGAGCCGCCATTTACTGTTGTCTTTGTTGATTGATGTAACCATTTTACTTCTTTTAATATTTCTGCCATCCCAAAAGTAAATCCTATAAGCCACAGTATCAATTAATTTATCACTAGTTATACTTCTCTTTGTTACAATTTATCTTCCTCTTTCAAATAAACATCTTTTCCAATTCCAAGCGTTTCAGCCATTACCTAACTTTACCCCCACCTTGCCCCCAGTTGTGACAAACTGACTCGGAAAATCATAACTGGGTATTCGGAAAACACAACTGGGCACTCGAAAAACGTAACTGGGCGACCTTGACTGACAACTGGGCAGTATTTTTTCATAACTAGGCGCTTGTTAAACCTAACTAGCCATTCTTTTTAGCCAACTGGCTATTATTTTAATATAACTTGTTAAAACGTAGGGTAAAATTTGGATATAAAATAAGTATATGGTATTTTTAAGGTATTAAAATTCATCAAATGCCACAAAAAATGCAAACTAGAATGTATCCAATGTCAGATGGGGATTTAAAACAGAGGTCTGACAAATTAATTAACGCAAGTTGCTAGTTATAAAATAAGTGAGCATCGAAAAGAGTTTAAAAGTTACCACACTCATCAAACTCA
>NZ_JBQWIE010000030.1:0-54387 GCF_056745525.1 Parasediminibacterium sp. HNIBRBA5674
ATCCAGGCGAAACTGTACCCATAGATGGCGGCCTAAGCTTACTAGTAGCCGCAGGTGTTGGTTACGGGGCTAAAAAAATGAAAGAAAAGAAGAATAAAGGTAAAGAGGCATGAGATAAGGAGGTGGGAAGAGAAAGAGCCGAAATAGAGAGATAAATCTACTAATATCCGCTTTATTTAACAGTAGCATACAGCTAATGATTGGCTTGGCAACGCTTATTTTTTGCTGAGCCGGTTGTTAGCAATGCTAGTATGATATTGTTATAGTACACAGTAGCTATAGATAGCTGTGCAACGATAACCAAATTACTATCGCTAGTATTTTATTACATAAACAAGGGATGATAAATCAACGGCTATTTAAAATTTATATGCTACCACAAAATATCATATTGCATAGCAGGCAATGGTGGGTAATATTGCTTTTATTATTTTTTTGCAGTACCACTTGGGCGCAGCCCATAAGTTCAGTAGTAGGCGTAGTTCAAGATTTAGATGGTAAAGCGCTGCCTTCAGTTACCATTACTATTACAAATTCGAAAACTAAGTATACTAATAGCACCATTACCGATGAGAAAGGTGTGTTTAGGTTTAATAAGCTACCAAGAGGTAAGGGATTTAGTTTTCAATTCTCAAATGTTGGTTACGAAACGCAGGTACTTACTGGGTACTCAGTAAAAGACGGTGAAACCATTACATTAATTGTAAAATTAAAAGATGTTGCTGCCATATTAACCGATGTAGTAGTTGTAGGCTATGGCACGCAAGCAAAAGCAAAGGTTACGGGCTCAGTAGCATCTATTAAAAGTGATGACCTAAAAGAACAGGCAGTTTCTAGTTTTGACCAAGCGATAGCTGGTAAAGTGGCTGGTGTAAGGGTGTTACAAACTTCCGGTGCACCTGGGGCAGCTTTGGCTATCCGTATTCGTGGGTTGGGTTCTATTAGTGCTGGCAACGATCCATTGTATGTGGTGGATGGTGTACCATTATCAGATGATATTAAAAATGCAACAGGTAGTATTACAGTAGGTGCTGGCTATGCCGATAATCCAGTAAATGTTTTAAGTACTTTAAATGTAGACGATATTGAAACCATCGATGTACTAAAAGATGCTGCTGCCGCTGCTATTTATGGGTCTAGGGGTTCTAATGGTGTGGTACTAATTACTACAAAAAAAGGTAAGCAAGGTAAGCCTCTACTTAGTTACAATGGGTATTATAGTGTACAGTCGATAAGTAAAAAAATTATCATGCTGGATGCTTACCAATATGCCCAAATGGTGGCAGATGCAAGAAACAATGCCTATTTAGATGCTAACCCTAGTGGTAGCGTAAATGATCCAAATGCAAGTCGTCCAGTTTCAGGACAAATACCCACTAATTTATTACCTTATTTACAAGGGGTAAAAGGCTTAACAAAATACCGATTGGCAAGACCAAATTTTTCGTAACGCGCCCATGCAAAATCATACCATTTCAGTGTCAGGTGGGGCAAACAATGTTAACTATTTTATATCTGGCAATTATTTAGAGCAGAACGGTGTTGTTATTGGCTCTGCATACAAGCGTTATACTTTTAGAACAAATATTGATGCAACATACAAGCGTTTTCATTATGGTATTAATATCAATCCGTCTTACACAAACCATAATTTAATTAATTCAGAAGGACCATATTTTGATGAAGGCATTATAGGGTTGGCGCAGATTGCATCACCCATTTACCCTGTGTACAATTCCGATGGTTCTTACAATACAGATAATAATAACCAAGGCTATGGCACTACTGGGGTTTTAAATCCTGTAGCAATGGCATTAGAAATAAAAGACCGTTTGCAACAAACTAGAATTTTAGGAAGCACTTTTTGCGAGTATGAAGTAATAAAAGGCTTGAAATACAAAATTGCTTTTAATGCAGATTTAAATGGTTTTAGAAGAGATTATTACAGACCATCCTACTTAGAAGTTCGTGATGCCATAGGTGCCACCATACCAACTGGTATTTCTAGAACGCAACAGTATGCTAATTGGATAATTGAACATACTATTGATTACAAAACTAAAATTAATAACTTACATACTATTAATGTATTACTAGGTTACACAGCACAAAAAGAAAGGCAAGATTACAATTACTTAACAGCAAGAAACTTCCCTAATGATTTGGTACAAACGCTAAACGCTGGCGGTGTTAACTCTGGTGGTTCTACCATTCAGCATTGGTCGCTGCTTTCTTATTTAGGGAGGTTACAGTACGATTTTAAAAACAGATACTTGCTGTCTGCCTCTATTCGTGCCGACGGTTCCTCAAGGTTTGGCAATAATAACAAGTGGGGCTATTTTCCTTCAGTATCAGCAGCTTGGCGTGTTGTAGATGAAGCTTTTATGAAGAAAATAAAAGGTATTAGCGACCTTAAAATAAAAGTTAGTTATGGGCTTACTGGTAATTTTCAAATACCCAATTATGGTGCATTTGGTTTGCTAGGCTCTAATAATTATGTACTAGGTAACAATGCAACAGCAAGTGGTTTAGCACCCAGTACGTTGGGTAACAATAACCTAAGTTGGGAGAAAACAGCCATGTTTAATTTGGCTATAGAAGCCAGTTTCTTTAATAATAGATTGTCTATAATAGCTGAGCATTATAATAGTAATACATCTGATTTATTGTTAAATGTAAATGTGCCACAACTTACTGGCTTTAGAACGGTGCTTAAAAACATTGGTAAAGTAAATAATAAAGGTTACGAAATTACCCTTACTACAAAAAATTTGAAAGGCAAATTTCAATGGAACTCCAGTATTAATGTAGCCACCAATAAAAATACTGTAACGGCGCTTGATGAGTTTAATACCCCCATTATAGATGTTGGCGGTACTAGTGCCACTAGATTTATTACTAGGGTAGGCGGTGCTATAGGTAATTATTATACTGTAAAAGTTGATGGGGTATTTAAAAATCAAAAAGAATTGGATGCCTACCCACACTTGCCCTCAAGCAAGCCAGGCGATTTTAGATTTGTAGATGTAGATGGTGATGGGCAAATAAATCTAGATAAGGATATAGCTGAAACAGGCAACTATCAGCCAAAATATACATTTGGCATCACCAATAGCTTTACGTACAGCAATTTCAACTTAGGATTTACCATACAAGGTGTTCAAGGCAATCAAATACTTAATTTAAACAGACGCTATCTTTTTAATATAGATGGTAATATGAACCAAATGGCAGATGCTGTAAACAGGTGGCGTTCTGAAGCTGAACCTGGCAATGGATTGGTAAACCGTGCTAACCGAAGTCCTACGGGCAGTAATGCACAAATTTCTACATGGCATATAGAAGACGGCTCTTTTATAAGGGTTCAAAATGTAAAACTGGCATATACGCCAGGTACTAAAAGGCTGGGCAAAACAGGTATTAAAAGCATGCGTTTTTATTGTACCCTGCAAAACCCTTTTACAATTACTAAATACACTGGCTATAACCCCGAAGTTAATGGCAGACCCGACAATGCAACCTCTGCTGGTGAAGATTATGGCACTTACCCACTATCTAAAAAAATAACCATTGGCGCAACCATCAACTTATAAATTATTTTAGAAAACTATTTTATAATGAATAAAAAATATCAGTTAGTTGTGGCCGCCATTGTATTGATACTTTCTGGTTGTGGTAAAGATTTTTTAGACTTAAAACCGCAATCAAACACTGCAACAGCCAATTTTTACAAAACTAAAAACGATTTTATAGTTGCAGTAAATGGTGCTTATGGCGAGTTGCAGCAAAATGCGCAATATGGCTATTTATTTTTAACGTTAATGGAAACTCGGTCCGATAATGTGGTAGACAATAAATCGTCTACCAACTCTGGCTTGTATTACAATATTGATAAGTTTACTGAAGGTACTAGCAATAGCGTATTAAACGATGCTTGGCTAGATATTTATGCCACCATTAATTATTGTAATAATGTTATTAATAAAATTGATGGTATTGTAATAGACGATTCGTCTAAAAACAGGCTAAAAGGCGAAGCTGCTTTTATACGTGCGTTATGCTACTTTAATGCCACTAGGCTTTGGGGCAAAGTGCCAATAGTATTGCAAGAATTAACCAGCGATGAAGCCAAAAAAGTAACTAGAAATGCCGTAACCGATGTGTACAGCCAAATAGAAACCGACCTCACATTTGCCTATAACAATTTGTCAGTAAAATATACAGGCAACGATATTGGCCGAGCTACGTCTGGTAGCGCAAAAGCCTTATTGGGCAAAGTGTACATGTATCAAAAAAAATATGCTGAAGCTGCTATCATTTTAAAGCAAGTGATAGATGCCAATACCTACCAAATTTTACCAGCCATTGCAAATGTGTTTAGTGTAACTAATAAAAACAATGCAGAAATTGTATTTGCTATAAAGTACAAGAGTGCCAGTACCAGCGAAGGGCATCCGCTTTGGTATAATGGTAATAATGCAGGGCAAGACAGCGTGGTAGAAACTAGTTTAAAAAATGCTTACTTAAAGCAAGATAAACGCCTGCCACTTATTTATACCATTAGCACTACAGGTACTAATATTAAAGTTCCAGCTAAATTCGCAGATGTAGTGATAGCTAGCGAAACTGGTAACGACTTCCCTGTAATACGCTATGCTGATGTATTGTTGCTATACGCAGAAGCGTTAAATGAAATTGGGTATATAGCCAATGGTGAGGCATTTACCTATTTAAACCAAATACGCACAAGGGCAGGCATCCCTTCACTTACGGCAACCAGTATTACTAACCAAGGAAGTTTTAGAACTGCAGTTTGGGCCGAGAGACGATTAGAGTTGGCTTTAGAATACGACCGATGGTTTGATTTGGTGCGCACCGAGCAAGCCATACCAGCAATGGCTAATGTAGGTATTAATATAATGCCTTACCAATATTTATATGCCATACCACAAAACGAGATAAGCGTTATTAATAACCCCGCCAATTTTCCTCAAAACACTGGCTACTAAAATATTAAGAATATGTCTAGAATATTGCTTACACTATTTTGCGGCTTAATACTCGCTACCACTTTTTGCCAAGTTACACCGCTTACCAAAGCCCATGCTCACAACGATTATGAACACGAACATCCATTATTTGATGCACTTGGCTATGGCTTTACAAGTGTAGAGGCAGATGTGTATTTAATAGATGGCGAGTTATATGTAGCGCACGAAAGGCCCACCAACCTAAAAGGCATTACTTTAAAAGAGTTGTACTTAAACCCATTGCAAAGCATCATTAAAAAAAATAAAGGCAGTGTGTATAAAAAATTTGATGGTGTTTTCTATTTGATGATTGACCTAAAATCTAACGCCGATTCTATTTATCAAGTTTTACGTTCACAATTAGCGCAGTATCCGCAGCTTGCCAATAATCAGCACTTTAAAGTGTTTTTAACCAGTTTTCAGGACCTACATTTTGTTGCACAAGATAGTACCAGCAATATTGGTGTGGATGGCAGACCAGACGATTTGGGTAAGGGGTATACTCAAGCAGCCATGCCTGTAATTAGTCAAACATTTAAAAAAATAAGTAAGTGGGATGGAACAGGCGACATACCCAAAAACGATCTTGTAAAAATAAAAATATTGGCCGAAAGAACCCACCAAGAAGGTAAGCGACTACGCTTTTGGGCAATACCCGATGTAGAAACCGCTTGGCTAGTGCTTTTAAAAGCAGGTGTCGACATTATTAACACCGATAAGCTAAAAGAGTTGCACGAATTTTTTAATAAGCCATGACTTTAATATAGCTACAAAAAAGACATGTTAAGTGGCTATTCATAAACTGTTATTATTCAATTGTACGAGGGGGTATGTTTTTGCCCTCTCTTTTTATGTATTAGCCTTATTGTTTTACAATTTTGCTCAGGCAGTTATTATCTGCAATATCAGTTTCTAACATTGCTAAAAAAAGTCTGTCAAAAAGAAAATTGTCAAAAAAATAATAGTGGTAAATTCATATTGACAAATAAATTTAATATATTATATTTAATTATTACTCTTTCTTTAAATGGCTTGCACCATTTTTTGGTAACGTTTACATAATATCAACATACCCTACTTTTTCTATTTACCCCTGTATTTAATATATACCATGCTATACAACTAATTGCACAAATAATAAATATCTTACGAATACAACAGTAACCACTGCTATTTAGCAAGCTGTACTACATACCCAAATATTTTTTAACAAACAATAAAAGCCCCCCACACAAAATGAAACAAACAATGTTATTTATAGCCATGCTGCTATACGCTATTACCAACTTAGCCCAAACTCCAGCTGGGTTTTTAGGGCCAAAACAAGCAGCCATAATGGGCTATTTAAAAAGTACAACGCCAGGCGATAAACACGTAGTAATATTTGCACACAGGGGGGCTTTCCCTCGTAGTTGTGGGCTTAATTACAATGGCACTACTTATTATTTTCCTGAAAACACGCTAGGTGCTATTCAAGCTACTAACAAGTTAGGCGTTGAGGCTCTAGAATTAGATATTAAATTATCTAAGGATAATGTACCCATGCTAAGCCACGATAAAACCGTAGGGCGAATGACGAATGTAAATTTTAACCCAAATGTTGCATCAAATGAATTTGACGTTAATAATCAATCAACTGGCCAACTTACAGCAAGTGAGATGCAGCAGCTAACCTGCCGTTCAGTACTTATTAAGCCTGATAACAGCGATTTTGAATTTAATTACACTAAAGTACCCGGCGCAGATCCTAGCCTATATCAAATGGCTACATTATGGGATGCTATCAAATTTATACAAGACAGAAATTACGATATGGTACTAGCATTGGATATTAAATCTCTTGATGCTGCTTTCGAATGTTTAAGTGTAGTTACAGCATTGGGGGCCAATAAATGGGTAGTTTTTAAGTTAAATGCAGATGCTATATACAGTGCAAAAAGTTTTAAAAAGGGGTTAGACCCATTAAAGGTTTTTGAAGAAAAAGTGAAAATGGCAGTTACCAGTAATAATTATTATCCTACTAGATTACTTAACTTAATTCCCATGTTTACCACTAATCAGGTAAACAAAATACCTATGTTACAAGCATTTGATGCTATACGTGCTAAGCCCTATTTTACAACTGCAGAGGTAGATGTAAAGGAAGGTGCATTTGGCGATAATAACTCCAGATACTTGGAAATGAACCAAATGGCTTCTGGCTATGGTGCTTACTATAAAATAGGCACTTTTCATACTTTAAGGGATGCAAAAGGCTCTCCAGATTACACAGGTAGTTTTTTTGATGGTCAATATGGCACCTGTTGCTACACCTTGCCAAGCAAATTATATGACTACTCAAAAGTAAAAGGCGATGTCCTTCCTAGACAAGATCAGACGGATAATAGGTGGAACAAGAGTTTTTTACAAGGTGGTCTTCTTGCAGGAGGTAACGGCTATGCACAACGCTGGTTAAGTACCGATGAGCCGTTAGACTATATTCAGTTTTTACAAAACAATGGGTTACGAGATTCTAAGTACACCATAAGTACCCAAGCTAGTAGTAGCGGCATTAGCTTACAAGCTACTAGCTCTGCAACACTAACCCCAGCAGATTTAGTAGTAAATACCACTGGCTTTTACACCAATGCAGGTGCTACCCTTAGCCAAGATGTATTACAATACAACAGCATTAGCCAATTGGCTGGTACTGCTAAAAAAATAGCTACAAATGGTAACAATACTTATATAATAGCTACTAACAACGGCGCTTCTTTGTATAATAGTGCTAGTAATACCTATACTAGCCTTGGTGGTGGCTTTACCGATGTAGCTGTTGATCCTGATGGTAATGCTTATTTTTTGGGTCCCACTTACGGTAATATTTATACTTATAATACCACCACCAATACTTTCGTAGTACAATCTAGCCAAGTTGCAAAAAAAATAGCAGCTGGTGGGCAAAGTGGTGATGCAGACAGAGATAGCTATATACAACTGGCCTGCATAGGTACCAATAATTTGGTATATGCATATAATAGTGCAACTGCCACTTGGTACCAATTGGGTAGCAATGCAAATACTGCCCAAGAAATTGCAATAGATGCTAATGGAACAGTATATTATGTAGATTTGGCTAACAATATTTGGGAATGGAATACTGTTACCGATGCTTTTGTACAAATAACTGGCAAAGCCAAAAAAATTGGTGCAGGTAGCGATGGTACACTATGCATTATTGGTATTGATGATAATGTATATAGCTACAATGGCTATAACTGGATTAATATACTAGATGGTAGCCCAACCAACCCAATAATAGAATTGGATGTAGCCAACAGTAGCGATTTGTATTTTTTAAAACAAGATAATACCGTTTGGCAAACCACCTACAACCCAAGCATTACCGCACAGCCAGCACAACTAGGCAATGCCTTAAATTTTGATGGAGTAAATGATAATGTAGCCGTTGCAAATGGCTACGCAGCCACTAGCGAACTTACTTATGAAGCATGGGTTAAGCCTACAATATTAAGCGCAACTAGTTTCAATGTAATTTTAAATCATAATGGCTGGGCATCTGGCTATGTCCATTTTCAATTTTCAAATGGCAAACTTGTTTTTGGTATCAATGGTGGTCCAACTGGCACATTTACTACCACCTTTAGCAACAATACTTGGTACCATGTAGCGGTAGTATATTCTAAAATTGCACAAAAGCTACAGTTTTATGTAAATGGTGTTTTAGATAATACGGTTACCACTGGTAGCTTTATTACCATTCCTGCTAGCTTACCCTATACTATTGGTTCTTGGAACGGGGGCAGGTATTTTAATGGTACTATTGATGAAGTTCGCATTTGGAATGTAGCTCGCACACAAGGGCAAATACAAGCTGCTATGAATACTGAACTATCTGGTACTGAAGCTAATTTGGTGAGTTATTTTAATTGTAATCAAGGCACACCTTGTGCTACCAATACAGGCGTAACATCGCTACCCAATTTGGTTAATACTACAAACAATGGCATACTTAACAATTTTGCACTAACCGGCTCTACCTCAAACTGGGTACCAGGCGTTACCCCAAGTACAAAAGATAGTATATGCATTGGCACTACTTTGCAATTGGCCAATAGTACAACTGGTGGCACATGGTCTAGCAGCAATACCGCTATTGCAACCGTAAGCACTACAGGTTTAGTTACAGGTTTAGTGACTGGCACAGCTACCATTAATTATACATTTAACAATACCAGCAATAGTGCTTGCCCATCTGTTGCATCAACTACAATAAAAGTAAATGCATTGCCAACTGTAACCGCTATTACTGGTGCAAATAATGTATGCACTGGCAGCACCATACAACTAAGCAATACCACCAGTAATGGTAGTTGGTTTAGCTCGGCTAATAATATTTTAAATGTAAACAGCACAGGTTTGGTTACTGGTATAGCAGCTGGAACAGCTACCATTACCTACACAGTAACTAATACTAGCGGCTGTTCGGCAGTTGCGTCCACTACCGTAACCGTAAATGCATTGCCAACTGCTACAATATCAGCAAGTGGTGCAACTACGTTTTGCCAAGGTGGCTCAGTAACGCTTACTGCAAGCGCTGGAAGTAGTTATTTATGGAGTACAGGTTTAACTACGCAATCTATCAATGTATCTACTGGGGGCAATTATTCAGTTATTGTTACGAACGCGAGTGGCTGTTCGGCTACGTCTGCTGTAACAACTGTTATCGTAAATGCGTTACCTACAGCAACAATTACAGCAAACGGCCCCACTACGTTTTGTCAAGGTAATTCAGTAATATTTACCGCCAGTACCGGTAGTAGTTATTTGTGGAGTACAGGTGCAACTACGCAATCTATCAATGCTTCCACTTCTGGTAACTATACAGTTACAGTTACTAATGCTAGTAGCTGTACTGCCACTTCTGGTATAATAACTGTTATCGTAAATGCGTTACCTACAGCAACAATTACAGCAAACGGCCCCACTACGTTTTGTCAAGGTAATTCAGTAATATTTACCGCCAGTACCGGTAGTAGTTATTTGTGGAGTACAGGTGCAACTACGCAATCTATCAATGCTTCCACTTCTGGTAACTATACAGTTACAGTTACTAATGCTAGTAGCTGTACTGCCACTTCTGGTATAACAACTGTTATCGTAAATACATTGCCAGCAGCTACAATATCAGCAAGTGGTGCAACTACTTTTTGCCAAGGTGGCTCAGTAACGCTTACTGCAAGCGCTGGAAGTAGTTATTTATGGAGTACAGGTGCAACTACGCAATCAATCAATGCTTCTACTTCTGGTAATTATATAGTTACAGTTACAAATTCTAGTAACTGTGCTGCAACTTCTGCTACAACAAGTGTAACCGTAAATGCTTTACCAAGCGCGGCAATAACAATTACACAATATTGTGGTGGATGTGACGCTTTCATATTACGCCCAGTTGATTGCAGCAGTACGAGTTATAAATGGTATCAGAACTTTATTAATACTGCAAATTATAGTACTTGCCAACCTATTCTAACCTCTAGCAATAATATAGGTAGCACAGGCTTAATTGTTACAAATGCAAATGGATGCACTTCAAGTAGTGGGCCAACATTGCCACCTGTACCACCTATTACTGGTAACACTATTGTATGTAGTGGTACTGCTACACAATTAAGTAATACAATTTCTGGTGGCACTTGGTCAAGTTCAAACTTAGGTGTAGCAACTGTAAGTACCACAGGTTTGGTTACGGCCAATACCGCTGGTACTGCAACTGTTACCTATACACTCAATAATGCTACAGGATATAGTAATACCGCTTCATCAATTGTAATAACAGTAAATACTACACCACCAGTAACATCTATCGGTGGTTATGGTATTGCTTGCAGTGGCGGTACAACACAATTTAGTCATGCAATTTCTGGCGGCACTTGGTACAGTGATAACACAAGCATTGCAACTGTAAATAGTAACGGGTTGGTAACTGCTATTGCAGCTGGCACAGCAACAATTTTTTATGCACCTGGCGGTTGTGGCACAACTGTTTCAAAATCTATAACAGTTAATTTCTTTACGGCAGCATCATGTTCATACGATCGTTCGTGGATTTGTGGTCGTATTGGTTGTTCTGGTGGTGAAACTTTTACTGCCGATAACCAAAACAATATAGCATCACTTACATGGTTTTTAGATGGGGTTCAAGTATCTACAAGTTTTAGCTATTCTCGAACTGGAAATACATTCAGCAACTTTAGCCTTGTTGGAAAAAATCCACAAAGAATAGGTTTATCAATTCAATACAAAGGTGGTTGTGCAAGTAACTGGGGTAACGTTCCATACTTTCCTTTTGGAAAGTCTATACTTACATCAAAAAACTCCACAACAGTTTTTGATGCCACAGCAACAAAAATCCACATTTACCCCAACCCAGCACATGATAAAGTAACGGTGCAGTTAGCGGCAGGTATGGAAAAAGCAACGGTAACTATTATTAGTTCATTGGGTACTACTATAGCTATTGATAATAATACGGGTTTACAACGGGTAATTAATTTGTTTGGTAAGCCAAGTGGTACTTACCTGGTAAGGGCTACCACCAAAGATGGTGTAAGCACAACGCAAAGATTAATCATTCAGTAAGTCGAAAACATTACTGAAACCAATGCAATGGGGTTGCCAACCAGCTAACTGTTGGCAATCTTTTAAAAAAACTGTCGTCATACACAGTGTTTGTTTCGTAATTGCTATAGGGCTGCCTTTTGAGGCGGCCCTTTTCTATGTAGCCTTAAAAAAAGTTTTGTCAAAATAATTATGTCAAAAATTATAATTTTGACATAATTATTTTGACAACTTAAATTTCTTGCGATGACTGATAATAGCTTAATAAGTAGTGTAACCGAAAAATTAGGTATTAATAAATTAGCCTTAGCTACCTTATTGGGTGTTCATAATAGCGTATTTACCCATATAGCTACTGGCAATAGGCAATTACCTTTAAAAGCTACAGCGGCTTTGGCTAGCACTTACGCAATTCTTACCAATTTACCAGTACCTAGCTTACCACAACCTACCGATTCAGAATTAGCCGATAACCAACAACAAGCTGCTTGGTGCGAGGTACAATTGCAACCCTTGCAAAAGCAACTAGCGCAGATGCAATCAATCTATCAGCAAGGAGCCAACATGCTTACTTTTTTAGACAAATATGCTATTACTAGCCCACCAGCTACCCCAAAACAACAGCGCTGGCTAGAAGGACAAACATACCAAGCCCAACAAAAAATGCAGAAGAACGGCTGGCAAGCGCAACAGCAAGTACTGCTAAAAATGGCATTACTGCAAACAAAAGCCAATTTTTATCGTAGTCAAATACAAGTGGTGCTTTAAAGCAATGTTAAAAACAAATGTTCAATTACGGTATTATGTTTTCTTTCACATGTAGTAAATAGTGCGTGTGTTATTTTGGCACTGGTATTTAACATTTAATCAATTTTAAAACAAAAAATTATGAGTTACAGTGTAAGTAAACTAACCACGGTAGCTTAATGCGACAAAGCCACAGCCTAGGCTACCGAACGTAAAACGGATTTGCAATTTGAGCAAACTGTTTCTGGTAAAGATTTAGCCGACCAAGAGAAAGTGGTACAGCAAACTACCATTAACTTAATTACGGTAAAGGCTGAAATTACAGGTACAGAAGCTGCCATTGCTGGTATGCCAGCAGGCGAGCAAAAAGAGAATTACTTAGATAAATTGCGCCGCTTAAATGATCGTAAAGATAATTTAGAGGAGCGTTTAAGAAAGGGTGGTGCAGCAGCCCTGCTAGATACTGAGTTAGATGCTGCTTTGTTATCTGCACAAATTACAGAGATTGATGCTTACTTATCTGCGATTGCAGCGCACAAAGCTACTTTGTAATTGAATGTTACACCTGTAAGTATCCAAGCCTGAGCGTTTGCTCAGGCTTTTTTGTTCTCTAGAATTTATAAAACTTCTAACTGATGTCGAAGTAAATCTTCAAAAGTATCACGTCTTCTTATTAGGTGAAATTCGCCTTCTTTTACCAAAACCTCGGCTGGTTTATAGCGACTATTAAAATTGCTACTCATTTCAAAGCCATAAGCACCTGCATTTGCAAATACCAGTAAATCGCCTTCACGTATTTCATTTAAAGTTCTATCAGTGGCAAATGTGTCTGTCTCGCAGATATTGCCAGTAATAGTATATACCTTTTCTTCGCCTTCAGGGTTAGAAATATTGGTTATTTTGTGATAAGAATCGTAAAACATTGGTCTTATCAAATGGTTAAAACCACTGTTGACACTTGCAAATGTTGTTGTTTTGGTAGCTTTTAATACACTCACTTCTGTAATTAAATAGCCGCACTCACTTACCAAATATTTACCCGGCTCAAACCATACTTGCAAAGGTTTGCCATTAGGATTTGGATGGTTAGCAAATGCTTTGCCTACCTCTTGTGCTAGTAAATGAATGTCTGTTTCTGCATCGCCTTGTTTGTACGGCACTTTAAAGCCGCCACCTAAATCAATTACTTCTAGTTCTTTAAACAAAGGAATGATATCGAACAATACCTCTATGCCTTTTACAAAAACAGCTACATCTTTAATCTCGCTGCCAGTATGTATGTGTAGATTTTTAATGAAAATATTATTGTCAGCAACAATTTTCAGCAACTCATCAATTTGGTCTACAGGAATACCAAATTTGCTTTTATCGTGGCCTGTAGAAATTTTTAAGTTGCCGCCAGCCATAATGTTTGGTCGTAAACGAATACCAACAGGGTAGCTGTGGCCATATTTTTTACCAAACTTTTCTAGATTCGATAAGCTGTCTATATTAATATGAATACCCAAACTTTGGGCTTCTTCAATTTCGCTGAAAGTAATACCATTGCTAGTGTACAATACACGGCTTGGCTCAAAGCCTGCATGTAAAGCCAACTTAGCTTCGTTAATAGAACTACAATCTACATTACCACCAATATTTTTAATTAGCTTTAAAATATTGATATTGGTTAATGCTTTGCAAGCGTAAAATATTCTTACGTTTTGCTGCGCAAATGCAGTAGTTAAAGTTTGGTATTGTTCTACTATTTTATCAGCGTTGTACACATAAGTAGGTGTACCAAATTGTTGTGCTATTGCTGATAATTGTTGGTTGCTAAGTTGTGAGGCCATTTGTTGCTTGCAGTAATTGGAACATCCAATTGAGTGTGTAATTAAATCTTATTGCTCTTCGTTGTCTGTGGTTTCTTCGTCATCACTAGGCTTAATTTCTAGTTCGCCATCTTCATTCACAATAATGACAGACTTTTCAGTGATATTAGGTAGCGATTCTATTGCAAAATCTTCTGGCGTTACTAACGTGCCTTCAACTACTTGGTCTGCTAAAACCTCTCTAATCTTAGGTAAATCAGCAGGTGAGTTGATACCAAAATAATCCATGAAGTTTTTTGTAGTAGCGTACACCAAAGGATGACCGGGCATTTTCTCGTTTCTTCCAGCAATCAAAATCAGTTCTTTTTCGAGTAGTTTTTGTACGCTGTAATCGCTATTTACACCACGAATACTTTCTATTTCGCCCTTGGTAATAGGTTGCTTGTAGGCAATAATAGCCAAGGTTTCTAAAGCTGCATTCGATAAGCGTTTTAAAAACTTATCGCCATTAAGCTGCGCAATGGTTTTATGAAAACTAGGCTTTGTTAAAAATTGTAAACCACCACCACTTTCTTTTACTTCAAACGGATAAAACTCTGAGTTATATTTTTCCTTGATACCTTCTATGCAACTTTCTACTTGCTCTATCGACACACGTTCTTCCATGAAGCCAAAGGCATTGTTGATTAGCTCAACAATTTCTAAAGCTGTTAAAGGCTTTTCGCTTGCGAAGACAAGTACTTCTATATGTGGTATAATTTCAGAAAGCTCCATGCCCCTAGCCCCTAAAGGGGAATTTTAGCCCCAACCCTAAAGGGGGTTAGGAAAAAGATGATTAATAATCATATTCTGTTTTAACACCCCTTTAGGGGCGGGGGGCTTAGCCCTCCAACGCAGCCGCACCACTTACAATCTCAGTCAATTCGGTGGTAATTGCTGCTTGTCTTGCACGGTTGTAGCTCAGTTTCAAGCCTTTCAATAGCTCGTTAGCGTTTTCACTAGCTTTATCCATAGCAGTCATTCTAGCGCCATGCTCACTTGCATTAGCGTCTAAAACGGCTTTATATAATTGTGTGTTTAATATTTTAGGCATCAATTCAGCCACCAAAATTTCTTGTGCAGGTTCAAAAATGAAGTCAGCTTTTGTAGTGCTTTCTTTTTTTACAACCTTTGGTATTGGTAAAAATTGTTCTGCTTTAAATGCTTGTGTAGCAGCGTTTTTAAACTCGCTGTAAACAATTTCCACAGCGTCAAATTCTTTATTTTCAAACGCTTTTACAGCCGCTTGTGCTGCTGCTTGTACGTTGTCAAAAGTTAAGTTTAAGAAGATATCTTTAAAGGTAGCATCGGTTTTATAACCGCTTTTACTCATGCTTTCCCAGCCTTTTTTACCAATATTCCAAATGGTAATATTGCCTTTTGCATATTGGTCAGCGTATTTAGTAGCAATAGTTTCTTTAGCTGTTTTTACAATATTACTGTTGTAAGCACCGGCAAGACCTCTATCGCTTGTAATTACTATCAACAACACTTTTTCTATTGCTCTTTCTTCAGCCAATGCAATGCTTGTTTCGCTATCAATATTACTTACGATATTGCTTAGCATTTCTTGCAATTTTTGTGCATACGGACGCATCTGTATAATAGCATCTTGCGCTCTACGCAATTTTGCAGCACTCACCATTTTCATGGCTTTAGTAATTTGCTGCGTACTCTGTACACTTTTAATCCTGTTACGAACCTCTTTTAATTGAGCACCCATTAGTTTTAAGTTTCAAGTTATTGGCGGCAAAAGTAAAGGTTTAGATTGTCTGAACCATGATTTTAAGTGATTTTTTTGATTTGCTAGATTAAAATGAGCTTTTGAAGAAAGCGTTTGGTAAGCAAGAAGTCTTTACGGTAGAATTACTAGGTTGGGTAAACTTTAGCCAAAGCTGAATAGTGTTGATTTCTCTAGTTCTCAAAATTTTTTAATCCAACAAAATCTAGGTTCAGATACTATTTGTCCAAAGCATTCATTAAATGATGCTTACCCTTCATCATAAACTTTTTGCTTTGCTCAATTGCATCCATCACTTGTTCTAGAATTTGCTCCGTTGTTTGTTCGTAATCAATCACCATTGGTTCTTTAAAACGAACAGTTAGCAATGAGCCTTTCTTTTTAAACGTCAAACCTTTTTTGGTAAAAGCACGCCAAAAGCCATTAATAACCACAGGAATAACTATCGGGTGATTGTTTTTAATGATATATGCAGTGCCTTTTCTGCCAGGTGCAAAAGGCTTTGTAGTACCTTGAGGAAATGTAATTACCCAGCTTTTATCTAGTGCTTGGTTTATTTTTCTAGTATCTGATGGGTCTAAACCTCTTTGTACTTCTTTACCTTCGGCACGCCAAGTACGTTTTACCGTTAAAGCGCCAGCCAAAATAAATAAGCGGCTTATCCAGCTGCCTTTCATGGTTTCTTCTGCAGCTACAAAATATAAATTGGTAAATGGATTAAGCAAGTAATAAGGTAAGCCCAAACGGTTTTCTTTTCGCCAGCGCACTGCACAAAAAATATGAATGAAAGTAATTACATCAGCAAAGTAGGTTTGGTGGTTACTCACAAACAATACATTGCGATTAGGTAGGTTTTTAAGGTGTTCAGTGCCAGAAATTTCTATTTTATTTACCAATGTTAAGCCAGGGTAGGTGATAGCACCCACTACACCATATATTAGTGAACGAACGATTCTTATATGTTTTAGCCTATCAACCAAGGTCATGTATTACAGCTTTTGGCTAGAAAAATAAAGGTGCAATATAGTTATTGTGGTGAAAATGCTAAAGCAATAGTTTGCAACAATTATAATGTACTCAAATGCTTTTTCGGTGCTAATAACCGGAATTAAGCGTTTTGTAAAGTCGCAATATCAATTTTACCCATTTGCATTAGGGCTTGCATCGCTCTGCCGCCCTTACTTGGGTTAGTCATCAGTTGCCCTAGGTTTGCTGGTATAATTTGCCAACTAACACCGAAGCTATCTTTCAGCCAACCACATCTGCTTTCTGCACCACCGTTAGCGGTTAGTTTTTCCCAGTAATAATCAATCTCATCTTGATTAGCACATTCTAATACTAAAGATACGGCTTCATTAAATTGAAAGGCATGGTTACCTGCGCCATCCATTGCTGAAAATAAAGAACCATTCAGTTCAAAAATACCAAATTTTAAGAAGCCTTCTGGTGCTTCTTCACCTGCATTGTATAAGTTTAAAGAATGTGTTTTAGCATTTGCAAAAATGCTTGTGTAGGTTTTTATGGCTGCGTTGGCATTACCCAATTGATTGCCTACAAATAACAAACTTGGATAAATTTTTTGCATACCCATACTTGAAGTTGTAAGCATTAACTGCCAAACCACACCAAATTGGTCGGTTAAGAAGGCGTATTTTTCAGCCCAAGGATATTTGTCTAAAGCCATCATGATTTTACCGCCTTCTATTAGTTTCGCATAAAGGCTGTCTATTTCTGCTTCGCTTTCACAGGTTACAAACAGCGAAATACTTGGGTTAATGGTAAACATTGGCCCACCATTTAACCCCATTACTTTAAAACCTTCAATTTCAAAAGTTACCACCATCGGTGTATCAGCAGTAATTTTAGAATGGTTGAAAATGCTAGTATAAAAGCTAGCGGCTGATTTAGCTTGCCCATCAAACCAAAGACAAGGGTGAATTTTATTGGCCATGTTTAATTATTGAGTAGTAAATGAGATGATTGTTTGTACAAAAATAGACCTCATGTGAAACGCATAGCCTGTGTGAAAGCGACAAAATGCAGGTGAAAAAAGACAAACAAAATCTATGCTGCGTTATCTGCGTCTTCTGCGAGAGCCCTTCTAAGCAGCTTTACCTTTAAAGCTCCAAGTGAACACAAATTTGGCTACCACTTCATTCTGTTCATTAACGCCAACAGATGTGGTGCTTACAGTAACGCCTTCTTTGGTAGCAATGGTTTGTGCTATGGCAGCTTGTACAGCCAAGCCATCGTTGCAGGTAAATACAATATTGCCAACAGCTTTTTTGTAAAACTCGCCCTCACATTTTACCACCAACATGCTTACGCTAGGCTGGCTTTTGTATGTAAAAGCAACGGCTAAAATGCCAGTACTTAATTCTGCCGCCATAGCTAGTACGGCAAAATACATAGAACGAAAAGGATTTTGATTTAACCATTTAAACCTTACACTTACAATGGCTGCATCTTCTTGCAATTGCTGCAATTTCAAGCCCGCTAAAAAAGCCATTGGCAGCTTGTTTAGCAGAAATAATTTGTATTTAATAGGATTAGTAATGATGGCTCTAAAAGCTGAAAAATTAGCTGACATGGCAAACGTTTTGTGAGTTGCAAGTTAGGGTAAATGTGTTGCAAGTTGTAAGGCGATAGAGTAATGATATAACCCAAACAAAAATCCCCATTAACTTCTCAGCTAACAGGGATTGTTTTATATTTTATTCCCCTTTAGGGGTTAGGGGCTAACTAGTAACCACCCATACCGCCCATATCAGGGGCGCCATGGCTGTGACCAGTTGCTTCTTTTGCAGGTTTGTCTGCAATTACACACTCAGTTGTAAGCAACATACCAGCAATTGATGCTGCATTTTCTAAAGCTACACGGCTTACTTTAGTTGGGTCTATAACACCAGCTTTAAATAAGTTTTCGTAAACCTCAGTTCTTGCATTAAAACCGAAATCGCCTTTACCTTCTTTAATTTTTTGTACAACAATAGAACCGTCGATACCTGCATTAGAAGTTAAGCAACGAATTGGCTCTTCTAATGCACGGCGAACGATAGCCATACCAGTTTGCTCATCAGCTATTTGGCCTTTTACTTTTGGTTCTAGGCTTTCAATAGCACGAATGTAGGCAACACCACCACCTGGTACAATGCCTTCTTCAACAGCAGCACGTGTTGCATGTAATGCATCATCTACTCTGTCTTTCTTTTCTTTCATTTCTACTTCTGTGGCAGCACCTACGTACAATACTGCAACACCACCAGCCAATTTAGCTAAACGCTCTTGTAATTTTTCTTTATCGTAATCGCTAGTTGTGTTTTCAACTTGAGATTTGATTTGATTTACACGAGCAGTAATTTCTTTTTTACCACCTTTACCACCAACTACAGTCGTATTATCTTTATCAATAGTTACAGAAGATGCTTGACCTAAATACGTTAAATCAGCATTTTCTAGTTTGTAACCTTGCTCTTCACTTACCACAGTACCAGCAGTTAAAATAGCAATATCAGTCAACATTTCTTTTCTTCTATCGCCAAAACCTGGTGCTTTTACAGCAGCCACTTTAATAGTGCCACGTAATTTGTTTACTACCAATGTTGCCAATGCTTCACCTTCTAAATCTTCAGCAATGATTAACAATGGACGACCGCTTTGAGCCACTTTTTCTAAGATATGAAGAATATCTTTCATTGCAGAAATCTTCTTATCGTAGATTAAGATGTATGGGTTTTGTAATTCTACAGCCATTTTCTCGCTGTTAGTTACAAAGTATGGAGAGATATAACCTCTGTCAAATTGCATACCTTCAACAATATCAACTGTTGTATCAGTACCTTTTGCTTCTTCTACAGTAATTACACCTTCTTTACCAACTTTAATAAACGCTTCGGCAATTAATTTACCAATAGTTTCATCGTTGTTAGCAGAGATAGTAGCAACTTGTTGAATTTTTTTAGCATCGTTACCAACAGTTTGGCTTTGACCTTTTAAGTTTTCAACCACCAAGCTTACAGCTTTGTCAATACCACGTTTCAAATCCATAGGATTTGCACCAGCAGCTACCATTTTCAAACCTTCGCTAATAATAGATTGCGCCAATACAGTTGCAGTAGTAGTACCATCACCTGCAATATCAGCGGTTTTGCTAGCTACTTCTTTCACCATTTGTGCACCCATATTTTCAATTGGGTCTTCAAGTTCAATTTCTTTTGCAACCGATACACCATCTTTAGTTACTTGTGGTGCACCAAATTTTTTCTCAATAACTACGTTTCTGCCTTTAGGGCCTAAAGTTACTTTTACAGCGTTGGCCAAAGTGTCCACGCCTTTTTTCATCTTATTTCTTGCTTCGATGTCGAAGAAAATTTGCTTTGCCATTTTTATTCAATTAAGAATTAATAATTAGTAATTAAGATTTTTGTTGCGAGCTGTAGAATGTGTATTTAACATCGTTGCGTCGCACACTTGAGCGTCCAGTTTGTTATTTGTCATTCTGAGGAACGAAGAATCTGATAGTAATTAATCAGTTGTTTCCTTCGTCAGCAAGGCAGGGCTACTATACTATCGCCAAAATATCGCTCTCTCTCATGATCAATAAATCTTGACCTTCAACAGCGATTTCAGTACCAGCGTATTTACCGTACAATACAGTATCGCCAACTTTAACAGTCATTGGCTCGTCTTTTTTACCAGAACCAGCGGCAACAACTACACCACGCTGTGGTTTTTCTTTAGCAGTATCAGGTATAATGATACCACCAGCAGTTTTTTCTT
Source organism: Parasediminibacterium sp. HNIBRBA5674 (assembly GCF_056745525.1). Classification (NCBI taxonomy): domain Bacteria; kingdom Pseudomonadati; phylum Bacteroidota; class Chitinophagia; order Chitinophagales; family Chitinophagaceae; genus Parasediminibacterium; species Parasediminibacterium sp. HNIBRBA5674. The sequence goes on from NZ_JBQWIE010000030.1 coordinate 20,769, forward strand.
CAGCAGCAGCTGCTTTTACTATCACTCTATCGTGTAGTGGGGTGATGTTAAGCTTTTTAGAAGCCATAATTATTAATTTTAAACGTTAATGAATTAATTTTTGTGGTAGGAGCGATTATTATGCCACCTGATTGTAGTAAGTCAAATTTTCAGTTTTGGCAAAATTCGTCATTTTTTGTGGCAGTAAGGCTTTCTACGATTGCATTTGCTTACTGACAAAATGTGCATTTGAAGGCTAAGCTTATTATTTACCAATACCTTCTTCTACCTCTTTTCATCTACACCAATTACGTGGCAATCTTTTTTCAAAAAAATTATAATTCTAAACGTCCATGCTTTATTAACCAAATTAAAACAGTACTTCTGCCCTGTATGTCATAATGCTTCTGCGCTTCTTTGTATGTGAAGTCGCCTTTTTCTATAGCATCAACAACCCGTATTTTGCGAGCTAAAATGTCGTCTTTTTGAGTCCGCTTGGGCACTCTAAACTGTCCAGTATTCATAACGATGACAACATTTTTGTGTCAACCTATTTTAGGATATAGCAAATTTTACCATGAAAGAAGCCGCAACAGATAATTGTCTGATTCGGCTTCTTTTATGTTGAATAAGCGTTGCTAATAGATTATTTTTCTATATAAGTTGTACTTCTACTATCTTAACATGGCATTTACATTGCAAATGATACGGTTAAAACAGAGATCAGAAAAAAGTACTGAAAAACTGTAAAGTAAAACCCGTGCTACAACTTTTCCTACGCCATTTCACAATTGATAAATTTTTAATATTAAAACGCGCCGCAAAACCAAGACTTGTAGGGTGTTTTATACAGATTCTTCGTTCCTCAGAATGACAATTTAAACCGTTGCACCAAGCCAAGCCATCATACCTACACCAATTTCAATAGCATTTTCATCAATATTAAACTTAGGTGTATGTACGTTGTGTACAATGCCTTCGGCCTCGTTACGAACACCTAATCTAAAGAAACAGCCCGGTACAACTTGGGTATAATACCCAAAATCTTCTGCACCCATGCGCAGCTCGGTTTCTTCTACATTGTCTTTACCCATAAAGGCATTGGCTTGCTGCCATGCTGCTTCAGTAAATACAGGGTCATTATCTACAGTAGGGTAGCCCACATCTATTAGTAAATCAATTTCTGCACCCATGGCTTCTACCAAACCTATGGCTTGTTTGGTAATCAGTTCGTGGGCTTTAAAACGCCAAGCTTCATCCATAGCTCTAAAAGTGCCCATCAATTTTACTTCGCTAGGAATAACATTAGTAGTGTGACCACCTTGTATACTGCAAATGCTTAACACAGATGGTGATGTAGGATTATTGTTACGGCTAATAATTTGCTGTAAGCTCACTATTAATTGCGAAGCAATAAGTACAGTATCTGCTGTTAAATGTGGTGCTGCTGCATGGCCGCCTTTACTACGAATGGTGATATAAATTTCATCAGCACTAGCCATCACACGGCCTTTTCTAAAACTGAGTTTGCCTACGTTTAAGCCCGGATGCACATGCAATGCAACAATGCCTTGTGGACGTGGATTTTCTAAAGCACCATCACGAATCATATAACTAGCACCACCTGGGTTCTTTTCTTCACCCGGCTGAAATAATAGTTTTACAGTGCCTTCAAATTGGTCTTTTATTTCGTTCAGAATTCTTGCTGCGCCTAAAATAATAGTCGTATGTACATCATGACCGCAAGCATGCATCACACCTGCATTTTGCGATTTATAAGCGACCTCGTTTTCTTCTGAAATTAATAAGGCATCCATATCGCCACGCAAAGCAATCACACGGCTTTCTGGATTTTTACCTTTAATGGTTGCTACAATACCTGTGGTTGCCATTACTTCAAATGCAATACCTAGCTCGGTTAATTTTTGCTGTAAGTATTTGCTTGTTTCAAACTCTTTATAGCTTATTTCAGGGTGAGCATGGAGGTATCTTCTTGTGGCAATATTATCTTGTGCGTATTGTGCGGCTAATTGCTTAATGGTTTGCTGTAACATAGCTAGTGATGTGAGATGTGAAAAGTGAGATGTGAAAAGAGAAATGAGAAAAGTGAAAGGTTTGGATTACCCAGCAATATCTTCACCTTCTTTAGGTGTGTATTCAATAGCATCTTCTACTACATACACGTTTTGTCCTACTAGTTTTATTAGTTGTTGCTTTAGTTTTTCAGCATCGGCTCGTTTAATAAAGTTGCCAACTCGAACTTTAAAATTCGGCGATTGAAAAATAAGATATGATTTTTCCTCAGGAAATCTCGTTAGTAAATCTGTCTTCATTTTAAAGGCTTCGCCACGGCTTTGAGTGCTCAGTACTTGCACACGAAAACCTTTGTACAAGCCACTACTAGTCATCATGCTACTACGCTTGTTTATCTGTGCTTGCTTCGCAGAAAGTATGTCTAAGCGTGGGTCTTTACGAACAATTACTGTATCGCCATTAGCCATTGCTTGCAATGCCAATAAAGTGACTACCAATAGCGCTATTATTTTTTGCATAGATGGTTGTTTTTACGTTTGCAAGATAAAGTACAAGTTTCAAGGTACAAGTTTCAAGTTACCTGCAACCTGTTACTAGTAATTTCCTTCAGCTTTTTCACCATTAACAATAGCTACGCTAGCACTACAGCCTAAACGTGTAGCACCTGCTTCAATTAGTTGTTTGGCAAAAGCATAATCTCTAATACCGCCAGATGCTTTTATTTGAACATGCGGTGGCAAGTTTTCTCTAAATAGTTTCACCGCCTCAACCGTAGCACCTTTCTCTGCATAGCCTGTAGAGGTTTTTAGAAAATCGATACCCGCTACACCGTATAGTTGGCAGCACTTTACAATTTCATCGTCTGTTAAAACACCACTTTCAATAATGATTTTTACGCCACGATTATTTTGTTTTATCACTGGCATTAAGTGGTTGATTTCGTTGGCTAAATATTCCCAATCATTGTTTTTAATAGCCGAAATATTAATCACTATATCCAATTCATCAGCACCATCTACAATGGCTAGCAATACTTCTGCTAGCTTGGCTTCAATAGCGCTATAGCCAAATGGAAAACCTATAACAGTAGCCACTTTTACACTACTGTCTTTTGTAAATGCTTTAGCTGGTTTAATGAAATTCGGCGGTACACATACGGCTGCAAATTGGTATTGTATGGCCTCGTTACACAGCTTTTCAATATCTGCAATTAAAGTAGTTGGCTTTAAAATAGTATGGTCTATGTATTGGTTAATAGTCATGGTGTTTTGTATTTGCGTTTTAAAAGAAAAGCAACCCATTTACGGGTTGCTCATTATGTTAATCTAGTTGATAGCTTATTCAGCGTCTTTACCGTGGCAAGCTTTGTATTTTTTGCCACTACCACAAGGGCAAGGATCGTTACGACCAATTTTTGGTCCTACAACTATTGGCTGTTGCTTTACAGGTGTAGGGTCGTAATAATCATTTTCTGATGGTGCAGGTTCAGTACCAGAACCATCAAAATCTTGCTTGCGAGATTGCATTTTACTTAAGTCAGTTTTTTGCTGGCGACCTTCCTTTACTTGGCTTTCATTTTCAAGAGGTATGGTTGCATGACATAAGAAAGACACAATGTTTTTATTGATTTCTTCATCCATGTTTTTAAACAAAGTGAAGGCTTCAACTTTATAAATTACCAATGGATCCTTTTGCTCGTAAGTAGCTGTTTGAACGCTTTGTTTTAAATCGTCCATCGCTCTTAAATGCTCTTTCCATTCGTCATCAATCAAGTTTAATGTCACCGTTTTTTCAAGGCTGTTCAATAGCTCTAAACCAGAAGTAGTAAGGGTTTTATCCATACTAGCTAAAACTTGTAAGCCACGTTTGCCATCAGTAAATGGTACAATGACGTTTTCAATATGTGTGCCTTGGTCTTTACGAATATTTTGGAAAACAGGTAACGCTTGTTCAGCCATTTCAGCTTTTCTACGTTGGTAATGTGCTATGGCTTCATCGTATAGTTTTTCAGACAATTGCTGTGCAGCAGCTTTATTCAATTCTTCAGCAGTGATAGTTGTATCAATGCCAAAGTTTACAATAGTTGCTAGTCTAAAACCTTCGTAATCGCTTTGTTCTTTAAACGAATTTACCAAGCCTTCAGCAACTGAGTAAAATGCATTGTCTAAGTCAAGCGCTAAACGTTCACCAAATAAGGCGTGGTTACGTTTTGTATAAATAACCGTACGTTGCTTATTCATCACATCATCGTACTCAAGTAAGCGTTTTCTAATGCCAAAGTTGTTTTCTTCTACTTTCTTTTGGGCACGTTCAATACTCTTGGTAATCATGCTATGCTGAATCACTTCGCCTTCTTTATAGCCAGCAAAATCCATCACTTTAGCAATACGTTCGCTACCAAACATACGCATCAAATCATCCTCAAGTGTTACAAAAAACTGTGTAGAACCTGGGTCACCTTGGCGACCAGCACGACCACGTAACTGTCTATCTACACGACGGCTTTCGTGACGTTCTGTACCAATAATAGCCAAACCACCAGCTTCTTTTACACCAGGCCCTAGCTTGATATCGGTACCACGACCTGCCATGTTGGTTGCAATTGTAACCGCACCTGCTAAACCTGCTTCAGCAACTACTTGTGCTTCACGAGCATGTTGCTTAGCGTTCAATACATTATGTGGTATTTGCTTTTGGCGTAACATTCTGCTTAGCAATTCACTCACTTCAACAGAAGTTGTACCTACAAGCACTGGTCTGCCAGCTTCTCTTATTTTGGTAATTTCTTCAATTACAGCACCAAACTTTTCACGTTTGGTTTTGTACACTAAATCTTCTTGGTCAATTCTTACAGCAGTAATATTGGTAGGAATTGTTACCACATCTAGTTTGTAAATATCCCAAAACTCACCAGCTTCTGTTTCTGCAGTACCAGTCATACCACAAAGCTTGTGGTACATACGGAAATAGTTTTGAAGCGTTACGGTTGCATAGGTTTGTGTAGTCGCTTCAATTTGTACATTTTCTTTAGCCTCAATAGCTTGGTGTAAACCATCTGAATAACGACGGCCATCCAAAATACGACCAGTTTGTTCGTCTACAATTTTTACAGCACCATCTAATACCACATACTCAACATCTTTATCGAATAATGTGTAAGCTTTTAGTAATTGTTGTACAGTATGAATACGATCTGCCTTTACAGAATAATCGTTAATGATACTTTCTTTTTGACGCAATTTATCTTCAGCAGTTTCTGCGCTTTTATCTACAGTTGCAAGGCTTATGCTGATATCTGGAATGATAAAGAAATTAGGGTCTTCACCAGCTTTAGTAATCAACTGAATACCTTTGTCTGTCAACTCAACTGAGTTGTTTTTTTCGTCAATGTAAAAGTATAATTCAGCATCAGCTTTAGGCATTTCTCTCTGCTGATCTGCGAGGTAGTAGTTCTCTGCTTTTTGCAATTTTACTCGCATACCAGGCTCACTTAAAAACTTAATCAACGCACTGTTTTTAGGTAAACCACGATGTGCTCTAAACAATGCTAAGCCGCCATCTTTAGGGTCGTCATTGCCTTCAGCAATTTTCTTTTTGGCTTCGTTTAAAAAACTGTTAGTTGCACGTTTTTGAGCATCAACCAATTTTTCAATTCTTGGTTTTAATTCAAAAAATTGCTCCAAATTATCTTGCTTACCAATAGGTCCGCTAATAATTAAAGGCGTTCTAGCATCATCAATTAATACGCTATCCACCTCATCTACCATTGCAAAATGGTGCTTGCGCTGTACCATTTCATCTGGATTATGAACCATGTTATCACGCAAATAATCGAAGCCAAATTCGTTATTTGTACCGTAAGTAATATCTGCTAAATAGGCTTTTCTACGTTCTGGCGTATTTGGTTGGTGTTTATCAATACAATCTACCGTTAAACCTAACCACTCGAAAATGGTGCCGTTCCACTCACTATCACGTTTTGCAAGGTAATCGTTCACAGTAACAATATGTACACCTTCACCACTTAATGCGTTTAAGTAAGCAGGTAAGGTACTCACTAAGGTTTTACCTTCACCAGTGGCCATTTCGGCAATTTTGCCACTGTGCAACACGCTACCACCAATTAATTGCACATCGTAATGCACCATGTTCCAAGTTACCTTACCACCACCGGCTGTCCACGTATTTTTAAAAATACTTTTATCGCCTTCAATAGTTACGTAGTCTTTTTTTACGCCTAATTCTCTATCAAGTTCAGTAGCAGTTGAAACGATAGTTTCGTTCTCTTTAAAACGTCTTGCAGCTTCTTTAATAACTGCAAAAGCTTCTGCCTGAATAGCTTTTAAAGCATCTTCTAATTGCTTGTCACGCTCTTTTTTAAGTTTGTCTACTTCTTGGTAAATGCTATCTTTTACATGAATATCACTAGCAGGTAATGCTTCAGCCTCTTCTTGCTTTTTAGCAATGTCTGCATCAATTTCTTTTAAATGTTCTTTGATGCGACTTTTAAATTCTTGCGTTTTACCACGCAATTCATCGTTTGTTAAGCTTTGATACTGTTGAAAATATTGGTTTATTTTTTCAACGATAGGTTTAATCTGCGCAACGTCTTTCTCGCTCTTATTACCTCCTAATAACTTGCTAATAAATTTCAACATATATCTTGTATAATTGTATGAATGGTGTTAATATTTATCAAATAAAGTGCTGTAATATTTTTTAGTCAAATTGACACACTTATTTTGAGGCGTTAAATATAAAGAATTTGATTTCAGATGAGCGATATTGACACATTTGTATGGACAAATGGCAATATGGGTTCAATTTTTAGTCATTAAAAAATTACACATGAGAATTACTTTTTTTTGTTGCCTATCTTTTCTAATGCTTACTAGTAAAGCTTTTTCACAATCAAGTACTACCGATTCTGCTTTAGTAAAAATTGACACGCTACCAAATACGACGCAATTGGTAAGTTTAGATTCAATTGCTAAAAGACGCAGTCAATTGAATAAAACCAATATGACCATTTTGGCAGGTTGGGCTGGTGTAAATATCGTTCAAAGTAGTATTTCGTCAGCTAATGCTACTGGCAGCGACAAAGCCTTCTTTAAAATGAACACCTATTGGAACGTTGTAAACCTAGCAATAGCAGGTGTTGGTTTGTACAGTGTGAAAAAAGCGACTAAAAAAAAATTGTCTTTAATGCAAAATGTGAGCGAGCAACAAAAGCTCGAAAAGATATTACTAGTAAATTCTGGTTTAGATGTAGGATATGTATTTGCAGGCTTATATTTACAAGAGCGAGGGCAACGTATTGGCAATACCGATACTGAAGGTTTTGGTAAAAGTATATTACTGCAAGGTGGCTTTCTCTTGGCTTTTGATGTGATACAATATTGTCTGCATCATGCTAATGGTAAGCACTTAAATGGTTGGTTGCAAAAAGTAGATATTGGCGCTTCGCAAAATGGTGTAGGTGTGGTGTATAGGTTGTAGGTGATGGTGCATAGCATAGGTAATAGGTCATGGTAAAATACAAAGATGATAAACCATGACCTATCAATTATAGCCTACGACCTATTTAAGAAAACAGTGCTTTCAATTCAGTCGCTTCATCAGCCTTCATTTTACCTGCTAAGATTAAACGCAATTGTCTTCTACGTAAAGCACCATCGTAAACTCGCTTTTGCTCATCGGTTTCGGGTATAAAAGCCGGTACAGGTTTAGGTCTGTTATTTTCATCTAGTGCCACAAATGTGAGATAAGCCTCATTGCTTTCGTATTTTGTTTTGCGCAGTAAATCTTCGCCCCAAACTTTTAAATGTATTTCCATAGATGTTGTAAAAGCACGAGATACAATGGCTTCTATGTGTACAATATTGCCAAGTTTAATAGAGTTTTTAAAGCTTAAATTATCTACAGAAGCGGTCATGCAAGGGCTATTGCAATGTTTTGCTGCGGCAATACCTGCGGCAATATCCATCCAGTACATTAATCTACCGCCCATTAAATTACCAAATGTGTTGGTGTCATTAGGTAATACCATTTCATTCATTATTGTAAAACTCTCACTCGCTTTTTTTGCTTCCATTGTGCGAAGATAACCGCTGATGAATAATGGTGTTTACGATTTACATGATTTGACATCTGGCGATAATAAATTAAAGACATTGAATTATACCACCACTTGCACCAAATCTTTTAAGTAAGCATCATCAACATCTGCACCAATACCAATGGCATCGCTGAGTTGCAAATGCATATTATTGTAAGTAACGCCACCAATTACAGGGTCTATTTTATGGCCTAATAAGCAAGTATCTAAATCGTAAAAATGGATATTATCATTTGCCATGGCAAAATGTACTTTGGCCGTTAATGCAACACGGCTTTCAAGCATGCCGCCCATCATGCATGGTATCTTGTTTTGAGCAGCGACAGCATTAATTTTTATCGCTTCCAAAATGCCGCCACTTTTAGAGAATTTGATGTTGATGTATTTGGCCGCTTTATTGGTAATAATGCGTTCAGCATCGTGGTGGGTAAATACACTTTCATCGGCCATAATAGCTATGGGTGAAATGGCACAAAGCTGTGGTAGTAAATGGTCGTTGTGCTTGCGCATGGGCTGTTCACAAAACTGAATATCGTATTTGCCTAAGCCTGTTAATGCTTCTACAGCTTCCTCAAAAGTCCAACCTTGGTTGGCATCAATTCGTAAGATAATGTTGTTACCAATTGCGGCTCTTATTTGTTTGATGCGCTCAATATCATCTTTTGGCTGTTTACCAAGTTTTACCTTAATAATGTTCACGCCTTTTTTTGCTACAAATTCTATAGCTTGTTGCGCCATATATTCTGGTGTGCCAATGCCTATGGTTAGGTCGCTTTCTATATCTTTTTTGCTACCGCCTAAATATTGATACAATGGTTGATTGGCGTGCTTTGCAGTAATATCGTACAAGGCTAAATCGAAGGCACTTTTAGCGGTATAATTACCTGCTGTGTAGCTATGCAGTTCTGCCATTCTTGCTTCTATGTCTAGTGGGTTTTTGCCTTTCCAGATAGCAGCAAAATCTTTTGCCATTTCGTAGCAAGTAGCTTGCGTTTCGCCTACAATCATAGGAAAAGCCGAACATTCACCTACACCTACAATACCTGCATCAGTATACACACGAATAAAAATGTTTTGTGCATAATCCATAGTACCTGTGGCAATAGTAAAAGGCACCATTGGTATGGAATACTTGTAAATGTGAATGTGGGTGATTGTCATTCGTGATTTTTTTACCACATAGGCACAGTAGATAAATCCTAAAATAAATTTCTATGTGGCTTTGTGTCTATGTAGTGATAATTTCAACTACTAAAATTGCTTGCCTTCTGCCTCCATCATACGCATTTGCTTGGCATCTTGTAAAAACTCTGATGCGAAAATGAATTTATTGAGCAGCTCATTTTTGCTGAAAATAATTTCTTTATTACTTCCTTCCCATTGTTTTTGCCCTTGGTGCATGTATACAATATGGTCACCAATTTCCATCACACTGTTCATGTCATGCGTTACTACAATGGTGGTTATTTTGTACTCAAGGGTAATCTCTTGAATCAATTTATCTATCAGTAAAGATGTTTGAGGGTCTAAGCCAGAATTAGGCTCATCGCAAAACAAATATTTTGGGTTTAGTACTATGGCACGTGCAATACCTACACGTTTTTTCATGCCGCCGCTTATTTCTGATGGAAATTTTTTGTTAGCGCCTGTTAGGTTTACTTTTTCCAGCACTTCATCTACACGTTTGCGCCTTTGTGCTAGTGTCATTTTACTAAACATATCTAGCGGAAACATCACATTCTGCGCTACTGTCATGCTGTCAAATAGTGCAGAACCTTGAAACAGCATACCTATTTGCTGGCGCAAAAGCTTACGCTCGGCTGTTTCCATGGTGGTAATATTTTTACCGTCGTAAATAATTTCGCCTTTATCTGGCTGAAATAAATCTACCATGCATTTGGTTAAAACCGTTTTGCCGCTACCACTTGCGCCAATGATGAGGTTACATTTACCTGCTTCCATCACTGCATTGATGTCGTTCAATATCATTCTGTCTCCAAACGACTTCTCAATATTTTTCAGTTCTATCATTACTGCAAGATAAAGGGTTTGCTTTTACCACATAGACACATTAGGCAGATAGTTTTTGGAAAAAATATTGCTGTAATAAAAAAAGCTATCACAATTGAATGCAATAGCTTTTTGAAAATGTATGATTTGAAATTATTTCTCGTAAGGAAAATTTCTTGACACTTTACGCATCATTCTGTCCATTAGTTCGCTTGCTGATGAAAATACACCATCATTCATATCTTTAGAAAATCTCCAAAGTAACTCGCCATCAACACCATTTTTAATTTGCATTACTAGCTGTCCACTACCTGTTTTAGAGCCTAAACCACCAAACAAAATTGTTTTTGCAATTGCTGCACCTTCTGATGAAGTTTTTTCGTAAGAATAACTAGATTTTATAACTGCATCAACACCTAATAGTTTGGCTATAGAATCTACACCTATCTCATCAAGTTTATCAAATATGCCAGCCTTTCTTAGCAAAGTGTTGCTTTTATCTGGATCTTGAAAGTCTACAGTAAATTTATCTTTTTTTCTCAATAGAAATGTAAACATTTCATTTTGTAAATCACGAGATAGTTTTTTTTCTTCTTCCTTATTTGCTGCGGGATCAAAGTTTTTAGGTGGGCGCTTGTACGAGATACCTGTTGTAAATGGTAAAATGGCTACAATTTTGTGTTTAGCGATCGCTTCTTTCATTTTTGGCGATTCGAAAACTTGTTTTGCACCTTCTTGTGCAAAAACACTCAAATTAGTTAGCAGTAATAGTGCTAATACTAGTTTTTTCATTTATAAGTTTTTATGGTTAAAATGCAATAGTATGTTTTTTACAAATGCTATTTTGCAACCTTTCCTTTTTTCTGAATTATATTTTTGTGAATTTAATACTAAGCTTGTTTTTTGTATCTGTATTACATAACGCAAAAAAGCAAAGCCAACTATATCGGTCTAGTTAGTTTGTTTGCAATTGCAATCGCATACTATTAAAGTGTATTGTAGTCTCAGTAATGCTATAAATTGTCCATCATTTACCCACAATAAAAAAGCACCAGCCTTGCGGCCAGTGCTCCAAGTTAGTCAGCTTTCACCACTAACTTGTGGGGGCTACTATAGGGGGTGTAGACTTCTTCCTGCGCCTTGCGGCTAGCAACACATTGTATTTATCTATTACTGCGTTTATACTATTAATAGTGGTAACGTAAATGCTTGTATCTGTTTCATCGTTTTCTGCTACCGTGTACTTACTCATTATGGCATCACGTAGTTTGTACCAGGCTTGCGCTGCATCTATACGTTTGCTTTTTAGGGTATTGGTAAATGTGCTTTCGCCAGTAGCTTGTGCACGTTGCAGAAACTTCGTATTAAATGCAATATTAGTTGCCTCTAAATGATTTACCCATTCTGTCAACTTTAAATCGGTGAGTGCAGCTTTTAGTTCGGGTTTATCGTTCCATTCTTTTAAAATATTGGTGATAGTAGCAGTTTCTTTTTGGTAATTATAGCGGTCTATACCTGTACCAAATTTTTTTAAATGCTCAAATAGCAACACACCCAAAGCCCTTGTAGCAGGTAGTTTGTGGTGTGTATAGCTTTCTATTTGTAGCATAATGCCTAAAAAAGCATCGTCACGGTCAAGGTCAAGCGCAAATAATTCATCTGTTAAGGCACTGCTTTTATCGGCCTTAAACAGGCTTAATATTTCGGTTTGCTCATTTTTAAAAGCATCGTAAAGCCTTCCTACGCCTAAGGTAGTGGGATTGTTCAACTGAATAATTCCTAAAATATCGGTATTAAATTGCGAGGCTTCTGTGTTTTGAAGATTGGCTAATGAAATGGCATTTATTTTCATGATTAAATGATTTTTATTTTGGTTGTACTTGAATTTTTATTTATGAAAACCCCAACGAATTTGCAAAACCGTGTCATAAGGTTATGAAAGGCATATTAAACTTGAAAAATGGTGTCATAAGTTTATGAATGCTATTTATTTTTTGTAAATGCTTGTCATATGTTTATGACAGGCACTTAAAACTTGCAGCAAGCTTTCATACGTTTATGACACGCCTTTACAAATTTGTTTCAACTTGTCATAAACGTTGGTGGCTTGCTTTGCAGCCCAACATACAAGCATTGCACAGCTGAAAAGTGATTACAATATTGCATACTTACTTTGTTCATTGCTACTAAGCGTTATTAACAAAAATCCCCTAAGAATACAGCCAAGATTATCAACAGACAATTGCCATAGCAAACTGCTTGTTGGTATACTTAAACCATAAAAATTAAGGGGTATCGTAAAAGTAATGAAAATATGTATATGGTAGCGTTTTTTAGAAAAATATTTTTTTATGTATAGTAATTTTGGTTGCAAATAATAAATCATAGGCTAAATGATTAACTTTCCACCCAATAAATACATGGTATTATGCTTGATTCGTTAGAGATAAAAAATTTTAGAAACCTAAAACATTTAAGGATAGAATCTCTAGGTGCTGTTAATTTAATTATTGGGAAAAATAATACGGGTAAATCGTCAATACTTGAAGCAATAATGATTTATGCGAGCAAGGGGGATTTGAATATGATTTATTACATACTTGATGGAAGAGGTGAGAACTACATATCAAATCTTGCTAGCTCTAAAGAGGATTTGACTGATCTTAATGTTAAGTCTTTATCATCTTTATTTACTGATAGACGGTTAGCGTATTCAAGTGAGAGTAGTTTGTTTATTGGCCAAATCGATGATACCTTATCTACAGATGAAAGAGTGAATAATGATTTTGTGGTGATGAATTTTGTAAAATATAATTACGAGGACGAGTATGATTCATTTGGTGATTCTCATCGAAAAAGGGTTGCTATTAAAAATGATTCACCAGATTTAATAGTTGACAACAATATTGGACTAGAAATGCGTGTTGGTAAAATTGGTTATATCCATCAGCTAAAAAGACTTAATAACTATCGATTAACTCAATGGCAAACTGTACAATTTGTTAGTACTTCTCATGCTAGCCGTGAAATTAATGGAAGACTGTGGGATGCCATTGCCCTCACTGATAAAGAGCAATATGTAATAGAGGCACTTAAAATAATTGAGAAAGATGTTGACCGAATTGCATTTATTGAAGATAATCCAGGCAATCGGGTTGCAAAAATTAAACTCATTAACAGTCAAGATGTAGTACCGTTACAAAGTATGGGTGATGGTATTAACCGCATCCTCACCATTATCCTCGCTTTAGTAAATGCAGATAGTGGGTATTTATTGATAGATGAATTTGAAAATGGGTTGCATCACTCGGTACAAAAACAACTTTGGGAAATAGTCTTTTTTCTTTCTAAAAAATTGAATGTACAAGTATTTGCTACCACGCACAGTGAAGATTGTATAAAAGGTTTTGAAAGTGCATTGAATAGTGATACTAATGAGCAATCTGGTAAATTGATACGCCTTGCCTTAAAGAATGGTATGGTAAGTCGAGAAGAATTTGATGCAAAGGAGTTAGAATTAGCCACTGAAAATGTAATTGAAATTAGATAGTAATGAAGCAACCAGAGGAATTTACACAAAAACTATTGGTTGAAGGCAATGATGATCTTCATGTGGTTAAGGCTTTGTGCGTAAAGCATAATGTGAAACATGATTTTGATATAATCGATTGTGGAAGTATCGAAAAGGTATTTAACCAACTTGACACAAGATTAAAATTAAAAGATACCAACACCACTATAGGCATTATTGTAGATGCGGATGACAAATCACAACCAAGATGGGATTCAATATCTAATAGACTAACAAAGTTTGGATTCATAGTGCCTGAAACTATACCAAATGGCGGGCTAGTTTTAAATCACAATGACGTTAGAGTGGGTGTTTGGATAATGCCAAACAATGTATTGAACGGTATGTTAGAAGATTTTATCGCTTTTTTAGTGCCTAAAGAAGATAAGCTTTTAAATATTGCAAGAACAACATTAGCTGACATTGAGGCAAAGAAATTACAACAATATGCAGCCGTTCATAAATCCAAAGCACTAATACATACTTGGCTCGCATGGCAAGAGAATCCTGGTACACCAATGGGGCAAGCCATTACTAAAAAATATTTAAATGCAGATGAAGAGACTAGTTTGTTATTTGTAAATTGGTTAAAAGAAACATTTAGTTAAGTATAGAAATAGAAATGAAACTATTTACAGACCACTTCGATAGCAATATTATTTAGTAGAATCGGTCAAACAAATAAACTATGCCTCAATATCTAAAACTTCTATCAATAACCATTCTTATTTTACTTATAAATTGTAACTGTCTTTTTGCGCAGCAAACACCACAAAGGCAAACGGGTATTTACAAAACCTATCAAGAGTTTTTAGATAATAAGCCAAGTATAACCAAAGCGTTTAAAATAGTAATTGATACCAGTATTGATTATGAAAATAAGGATACATCTTATGGTGAACCTAGTTATGCTTTTGTAGATGGAAGTAAGCGTGTAAAAGATATTTGGGGCTTGTGCGATAGCGGTAGGGTATATGTGAAATTGAAAAGTACAGGTTTGATAGAACTTGAAAATATGGGGCGATATCCTTTTGTTATTTTTGAACCGAAAGTGCGTCCTGGTATTTATTTGTCGCCTTACTTAGTTGGTGCTGCAATTTCAACAGGTTTGGCGGTGGCAAGTTTAGCTAGTAAAAAAGTAGGTACAGGAAAAGAAGTGATTGGTTATTTTAATGAAAAGGGTAAGTGTATTGTAATAGACTCAAAGTACGATATGGAACAGCTATTAAGACCAGAAAAAGATTTGTTTGATGCTTTTTGGGATGAAAAGAAAAAGAATTTAGAGGTTTATAAAAAATATCTGTTGTTGCTAAACCAACGCTATCCTGCACATTTATAAAAAAGAAAATGCCCTTAAAACTAACCTTTAACAAGTATTACGGTTTACTAGCTTTTAGCCTTTTTATAGTAGAAGTACTAATAGCATTGTATGTACATGATACCATTGTAAGGCCTTATGTGGGTGATTTGTTAGTGGTTATTTTACTGTATTGTTTTGCCAAAACATTTATTGATACACCTGTATTGCCCACGGCTATTGCAGTGTTGGTATTTGCTTATATAATAGAGTGGTTGCAATATTTGCAAATAGTCAATTGGTTGGGTTTACAGCACAATGCTATTGCAAGAACGGTTATTGGTACTACGTTTCAGTGGGGAGATATATTGGCTTATACACTTGGTATAGGGATTGTGCTATTGGTAGAAAAAGTGAGAAGTGTTTTACAACGAAATAAACAGGTTACAAACATTTAAAGTGGTATTGCAAGTTTACACTTGTTACGTAATAGTTTTGTGCCATTAACTGATACTACAAGCCAACCATCAAACTTTCTTTATGACACAATTTTTGGGTAAAATAGCCCTTGCAACTACCATAGCTTTTGTATTATTCGGCTGTTCCTCCACACAAAAAATAGAAGCTTTAAAACCTTCACCAAGTTACGCCACCGATATTGTGTATGAGAAGCAAGTGAGCTATTTTAACCTGCCTGTAGAAATTACCATGATAGACTTACAAGGGCAAATAAACAAGTATTTTAATGGGCTTGTGTACGAAGATAACTTGCTTGAAGACGATAACATGATGGTAAAAGTATGGAAGCAAGGACCTATTGTACTAAACGAACGTTTTGGTAAAATAGATATGGTTTTGCCACTAAAAATATGGGCTAAAGTGCGCTATGGTTTTGAGCAATTTGGTGTAAAACTATACGATACCAAAGAGCTAAACTTGAATGGTACCATAAAGTTAACTTCTGTGGTAACCTTTAAAAACTGGCATTTTACCACCACTACAGAAATTACTGGTTTCGATTGGGCTGAAAGTCCTTCGGTAATTATTGCTGGTAAAAATGTGCCAATGACTTACTTAGTAAACCCCGCTGTGAACTTGTTTAAAAAGCAAATTGCGAAAAACATAGACAATGGTATTGAGCGCTCAATGGATATAAAACCTTACGTGTTAAATGCCCTTGAAGTGATGAGCAAACCAACCGAGGTAAATAAGGATTATCATGTGTGGCTCGGTTTGCAGCCTTTAGAATTGTACACCAATCAAGCAGTGGTGGCAAATAAAAAAGTAAGTATTACCATGGGGTTAAAAGCCTATGTAGAAACGTCTATTAATGCACAGCCTTCCGTTAAGTTTGATAAAACAAAATTATTACTACAAGGTGCTGAAAAATTACCCGCAGATTTTGGTGTAACCATTGCTGGTATTGTTACCTATGCCAATGCTTCTGCTTTAATGCAAGCCAATTTTAATGGTAAAAAGTTTGAAAGTGGTAGCCGTTCTATTACCGTAGAGAAGATAGATATTTGGGGTAAAGATGGTAAAATGATTATTCAATTAGGTATGACGGGTTCTGTAAATGGCAATTTCTATTTGTCTGGTATACCCAAGTATGACGCTACCAAAAAAGAAATGTATTTAGATGAACTTGACTTTGTATTGGATTCAAAAAATAAACTCTTGAAGCTTGGTGATTGGCTAGCACATGGTACGATTGCTACCAAAATAAAAGAGAACTGTAAATATTCAATAGCTGATCAATTAGCGCTAGGTGAGAAGAATGTAAAAACTTACTTAAGTGGTTACGAACCTGTAAAAGGTGTAAAAGTTACGGGTACTTTAAGTTCGTTAACACCACAAAAAATAGTATTAACTAGTAATGCCATTATTACAACCATAGATGCTAAGGGTAAAGTAGCCATTGCAATTGATGGTATGCAGTAATTGAATTTGAAACGGTTGTATAGCGCAATAAAAAAGCAGCCAAACGGCTGCTTTTTTATTGCTTAAATATTTATTTACTTGGTTAGATGTAACACATTAATAATGGCACGAACCAAGGTGTTAGAGCTTGTGGCAATTACCAAAACACCAACTGCAATCAGCATGGTTTTTACAGGTAGTTTGCCTACCAATCTTGCTGCTATTGGTGCTGCAATTACGCCCCCAATAATTAAACCTGCCACATCTAAAATAGGGATGTGTTTTAGTAAAATAAAGAAGGTAGTAGCACTTGCAAATACCACAAAAAATTCTGCCAAGCATACAGAACCAATCACGTAACGAGTATTTTTTCGTTTAGATACTAACGTACTTGTTACTAAAGCGCCCCAGCCGCCGCCAGCAAAAGCATCCAAAAACCCACCTGCACTTGCTAGCCAACCAGCACTCGTTACTTTATCTTGTGCATCCTTCTTTTTGTAAGCTTTTTGGATAATGTAATAGCCTAAGTAAATAGTATAAATGGATAGTGGGATTTTAACGTAGATGGCATATTCTTTTGCAAATACCGCCAATGCAGCACCAGTTACTGCACCAATAATACCTGGAATAACCAGTGCTTGAAACAGCTTTTTATTAATGTTGCCAAAGCGATGGTGGCTATAGCCAGAAACACCGCTACTAAACACTCTTGCTGAGTGAACACGGCTACTTACAATAGCAGGATTTACACCAATTGCGAGTAAAAATGTGGTAGAAATAGTACCATAACCCATACCTAAACTACCATCTGCCATTTGCGCTATAAAGCCGCACAGCATCATTAGTAAAAACGATTTAGTGTCAATATATTCAGGTAGTTTTTTTGCGCCAGCAAGTATATCGTTAAAAGGTACAAAGCTGAAAAACGTGTGGCCAACAATCATAAAAAAGAAGGCTAGCAAGCACCATTTTACTATTTGCTGCCACTGCTTATGTTCAGGCTGGTCAGTAGGCTGAATAACAATTTTAGCCGCTAAAGTTTCTGATGCTTCTTGTGTGGCTACTAAGGTTTTCGTCACCTCATTTAGCTGCGTTACTTTATTGGCAAAATCACCTTTTAGTTTGTTACGAATGGCTGCCATATTGTTCAGCAATTCGTCCATTTCGTCAGGTATTACTTCGTTAAAAACTTCCTTTACACGCTTGGCTACTGTTGGCGATTTACCGTTAGTGGAAATAGCA
Source organism: Parasediminibacterium sp. HNIBRBA5674 (assembly GCF_056745525.1). Taxonomy (NCBI): domain Bacteria; kingdom Pseudomonadati; phylum Bacteroidota; class Chitinophagia; order Chitinophagales; family Chitinophagaceae; genus Parasediminibacterium; species Parasediminibacterium sp. HNIBRBA5674. The sequence continues at coordinate 38,940 of NZ_JBQWIE010000030.1, forward strand.
ATTTTTAGGTTGCCTTTTTTTACAATGCTACCTAAATAAAAATCGCATAGTTCTGGCTTGTCAGCAGCGTTTATTAAAATGCCTTTTTGCTTGGCATCAGCAGCTATAATAGTGGCAAGTTCTTTATCATTTACAGCCGCTATTACCACATCTGCATCGTTTAAATCGTCGCTGTGGTAAGGCTTCTCTACCAGTTGAATATTTGGGTAATTGCTGGCAATGTTTTTTATATCATCGCTTATGGCAGTAGCTATCAGTTTTATATTGGTCTTAGGTGCATTGGCCAAAACGGCTTCTAATTTTTCTAAACCAATAAGCCCGCCACCAACCATTACAAGGCGCAGATTTTCTAGTTTTAAGAATATAGGGAAGAGATGATTTGATTCTTTCAAAACGCAAAATGTTTTTAATCCACAAAATTAGTAGATTAAACAACTTGTGGCAAATCTTCTTTTATAAATAGCTTAAAATGTAATACCTACTTGCACATTCAGTGCTACCGATGCAGGCTTATCATTACCAAAACGAAAGGGTATAGGTGTGGCAATAAAAATATTATTGGTTTTAGTTTTTGCTATTATTTTATTAAAAACCAAAGTTGCACCATACCTACCACTTGTTTCAAAAGCTGCCCTTGTTAAAATAGTAAAACCATGTTTTTTACGAAACATATAGCCGGGGTGAAATAATACGTTACTCGTTTTGCTAGTACCGTCAACTGATTTAATAAATGGTACTATCTCAAAACTAAAACCTGATGTATTGCTTGTTAAAATGTTAACGCCAAAAGGAAAACCTACGGTATAAGCACCATTAGAAAAATTGTAAACAGTTGCATCTTTATCTACCGTAACCAATGGATGCACCACACTAAAATAGCCATAAGGTTTAGGGTAAGTAACTGTTGCATTAGTTGTTGTAGTTTGCTGCGCAAATGAAGTTGTTACGAGTAATATGCCAATAAATGTAAGCCAGTGTTTCATGTATTAATTTTTGATTGCGGGGCGAAGATAGTAGGTGGCAATTAATAGTCTACTAATTTAGGTGAGTTTTTATTAACTAGCTTACGTATATGAACTAGGGTAAGTGGCTTCTATAAGCAAGTACAGGCTTTTGTTTTGAGTTGTTATTTCAAAGAAGCTAAAAAAATATTTTTAATTATTAAAAAGAAAATATTCACAGTGAATGAAAAATGAGCCGCATGGAAACGATACTAAATAGTAGTACCAAAGCTGGTGACCAAAACAAAAAAAAGTTGCCAACCTGCAAGGGTTGGCAACTTTTGTATCTGTGTCTAAACCTTATAGGTTGGTTTATTTCAACTTTTCTTTTATGTAAGCCAATTGAATATCGATGGCTGCGGCATCTTGTGCTTTGGCTTTGTAGGCTTCTTTCTTTTTAGCCATTTCTTGTACGGCATTGTTAATTTGTGGTGCAGCACCGTATGGCGTTACTTTTTCTCTAAAGGCAATTATTTCATCTATACCTTTTTTAAAGTTATCGGTGTTGGTTACTTTGGCTAGGTAATCGATAAAGCTAAATGAGGCATTGAATTGCTCTTGCAAACCTTTTGCTTGTTTATAGCTATTAAGCATTTCGTCAAAATCTTTGTCGCCTTTGGTTAACACAACCACCGCATCTACAGAAGATTTTAAACGGCCTTTGTTGTCTTTAAGTAGGGCAGGCAATAAGCTAATGGCTTTCTCTTCGTCTAGCGCTACAATAGCATCTAAAGCTGCGCCTGCTACTGAGTAAGAACTATCCATTACAGCTTTTAAGTACAATGGTAGGTACTCTTTTTTCTCAGTTTTTGCCAATGCATCTATCGCATAGCTGCGTACCACTCTGTTTACATCGCTAGTAGCCATTTTTTCAATGGTAGCAAGGGTTGCAGCGTCTACATCTTTACCGCCTACTTGTAGCAAGCTGCGGTTACGTAGCTTGAAATAAGGGTCTTTTAAACCATCTTTTAGTAAGGCTAAAGCAGCAGGTTCTTTTTTGTTTTTAGTAGCAAAATCAATGGCTTCACGTCTATCTACAAAGTTGCCTGCGTATTTGTATTGGTGAATGTATTCAGCTAATGTTTTGTTCTCTTTTTTTTCCCAAAGCAAGTATTTATCGCCATCTACATTTATTAAATCGGGCTTAGTAGCTGCACTGAAAGTAAACGTGTCGGCTTTGTTTTCCATCCAAACGGTGCTTCTTGTTTTAGTAGCACCGTGGTAAATATCTATGTCAATTGGTAGTCTGAAAATTTTATCGCCTGCTTGTGTTTGCTTAATAAACACAGAAGCTTTTTGCGCCGCAGCATCGTAAGCGTAGCTAATTTCTACCTTAGGATGACCGCTACCAAAATACCATTGGTTAAAGTACCAATGCAAATCTTTACCACTTACTTGTTCCATTGCCAAGCGTAATTTATCTGGATTACCATTGCCAAATTTGTAAGTGTTTAGGTAAAGGTTTAGCGATTTAAAGAAAGCGCTATCGCCAATGTAGTGGCGCAACATATTTAAAATACGACCGCCTTTAGGGTAGCTTACATTGTCGAACACATCTTCTTTATCTGAATAGTAGTAACGTACAAGATCTTTTTTAGCATCAGCAGGATTGCCAAGGTAGCGCAACATTTGAGAGTTATTGTCTTCAAGTGCGGCATCTTTACCGTATTTGTATTCTTGCCATAAATACTCGCTGTAGTCAGCAAAAGATTCGTTTACAGTAATGTTGCTCCAGCTTTCAGCGGTTACATAATCACCAAACCATTGGTGAAATAGTTCGTGTGCAATCGTTCCTTCCCAGCTGTTGCCATCTAGTAATTCACGGGCATTTTGTTGTACACCTTCACCATGTAGGGTAGAGGTGGTATTTTCCATCGCACCACTTACGTAATCACGCCCTACTATTTGTGCGTATTTGTTCCAAGGAAAATCAACACCTGTTACTTTTTCGCTAAAGAATTTTATCATTTCTGGTGTTAGACCAAATATTTTTCTAGCTACTTTTTCGTACTCTTTTTCTACGTAGTAGCTTACTTCTTTGCCTTTGTAACTATCTTTTACAATGGCAAAATCGCCAATGCCCATGAACATTAAGTATGGTGCATGTGGTAGTTCCATTTTCCAGCAATCGGTTCTTGTACCGTCAGTATTTTTTATTTGAGAAACCAATCTTCCGTTACTAAGTGACACATATTTAGCAGGTACCGTTAAGCAAAACTCAGTCGTTGTTTTTTGGTTTGGCTTATCAATTGTAGGCACCCAAGCAGAGTTAGCTTCGGTTTCACCTTGCGTCCAAATTTGTGTTGGCTTGTTTTTTTCTTCGCCTGTTGGGTTAATGAAGTACAAACCTTTAGCATCACTAATAGCGGCACTACCTTTTACTTCAAGCTCGTTTGGTTTAGAAATATAGTCTATGTAAATGGTGTAAGCCTCGCCACCTTTGTAGGTTTTATCTAGCTTGATATTTAGGTATTCTTTGTTGTTGGTAAATTGTAGTGCCGTGTTTTTGCCAGCTTTTACAATTTCTAATTTGTTGATGGTAAGGCCTTTTGCATCTAATTGTAAGCTATCTGTTGCATAAAAATGAGGTTTCAATGTTAACCACACTTTACCATACATGTATTGTTTGGCATAGTCAAACTTTGCTTCAAGTTTGGTGTGTACTAGATCGTTTACTTTGGTGGCAAAAGCTCTGTATTGCTTTTTCCAAGTAGTGTCTTTAGCGGCAGGTTGTGCCATACTTACAAGCGACACCAATAGGCTTAGTGCTAATAATAGTTTCTTCATTCAAATAGTTTTATTGTGGTAAAGATAATTGCAAGACCTATAAATACGTTACAGATTGTAAGAAGTTACACAAACGCATTTTATATTACGCAAACGCATTTTACACGTAAGTTTGCATTAACGAATGTTACTACGATGAAGTTATTGATAACACTACTATTTATGGGCTGTTTGTTGGGTGTAGGCGCTACTGCACAGCAAAATGCCAACCACTTTATATATTTTCAATCAGAAACCAAAGAGCCATTTTATGTAATGCTGAATGGCACTAACTATAGTTCTAGTGTAAATGGCTATTTAATATTGCCAAAGCTAAAAAGTGGCGAAGTGAACTTTAAAGTAGGCTTTGCAAGAGATAAATATCCGGAGCAAAATTTTGCTACAACTATTACCAATAACGATTTAGGTTACTCATTAAGATTAAATGCTAGTAAGCAATGGGAGCTTTTTAATTTGCAAGATTTTTCTATTGTAAGCGCAGGCGCAAAGCCAGCAGCCTCTACTTTAAATACTACTACACAAGTACCAACTGTAACTAAGGCCGTAGAACCTGTAACACCAACAGTAGCTACTACAACTGCACCTATTTTAGATGTAGCAAAGCCTCAAATTACCACTGCTACAAAAGCTGATTCTACTTTAGCTAGTCAATTAAAAGATTTACCTAAACTAGCTGTAAATACTGATGGTACAATAAACACTTTGCCAAAAACTGGGGTTGCTACTAATGGTATAAAAAAACTATCTAGTATTATTTCAGAAACTGGTGTAACAGAAGTATACCTTGATAAGGGCGATACAGTACGTGTATTTATACCAAATGCAACTACTATAAAAGTTGATAGTGTGATAGCAGTAAGAACCAATGTAACCAATAAAGTAGATAAAAGTGTAAAGAACTGCACATTTGCCACCAACGATGATTTCTTAAAAACACGCTCTAAAATGGCAGCTGCTGAAGCTGAATATGAAATGCTTAATATTGGTGCACAAGCATTTAAAGACAAGTGTTTTTCAGTAGAGCAAGTGAAAAATTTGAGCTATTTATTGATAGACGAAGAAAACAAATTGAGCTTCTTTTTATATGCCCAAAAAACGGTGTACGATGCTTACAACTTTCCTTCCTTGCAGAAATTACTCAGCAAGCCCGACATTATTGAACAATTTAGAAAAGCCCTGCAATAATGCCTCGGTATTTTATAGAAGTAGCTTATAAAGGCACACATTATAGCGGTTTTCAAGTACAGCAAAATGCCATCACTATTCAGTCGGTGGTAGAAGATGCGTTGCAGATATTTTATCGTCAGCCATTGCAACTTACTTGTTCATCACGTACAGATGCAGGTGTACATGCACTGCAAAATTTTTACCATGTTGATACAGATTTACCATTGGATAAAAAAGTGTACAATTTAAATGCACTATTGCCAAATGATGTGGTGATTAAAAGCATTGCCCAAGTAAAAGACGATGTGCATGCAAGGTTTAGTGGCGAAGCAAGGGAATACAAATACTTTATTACCCAGGATAAAAACCCATTTTTAGAAGAAACAGCTTGGCGCTATGCTTTTCCTTTAGATGTAGTTGTTTTAAATGAATGTGCTGCTGTGCTGTTTGAGTATAAAGATTTTACCAGTTTTTCTAAAAAGCATACTCAAGTCAACAATTTTAATTGCGACATAATGCTTTCCCAATGGTTGTACGAGAACAATTGCTTGGTGTATAATGTAAAAGCCAACCGCTTTTTACGTGGTATGGTACGTGGCTTAGTTGGTACCATGTTGTTAGCTGGTAGGGGCAATATTTCTTTAGCAGATTTTAGAAAAATTATTGAAGCTAAAGACTGCACCAAAGCCAATTTTAGCACCCCTGCACATGGCTTGTTTTTGGTAAAAGTTACTTACCCAAGCAATATTTTTACCACTGTTTAATCTACTGTTATCTTCAACGTCTTGTTGTAGGCAGTATTTGTCCAAGCACTAATCTTATTTTCGTAAAAGCGTTTAAATAACGATGTTTTCAGCCACACATTATTTAACAGCCACATAGATATTTCTGCAATTTTATACTGTGAGAAAAAGTTATGTGCTTTAATCTCATCATCAAATAAGCGAAATACTTCACGGTTGTAATTGGCAAAAGTTTGTGCGCTAAAATCGTTTTTAGCAATAGCACTTTCAATGAATTCTGCTGCTATATAACCTGTAATCATGGCGTTACCAATGCCTTCACCGCTTGATGGCGAAATCATAGAACCTGCATCACCAGTTAACAAATAACCATCACCAGCTAAGTTTCTTCTTAGCGAAGCTAATGGCAAGCCCCAACCTTCTATTGGTGTTAGTGGGGTGGCATTTTTAAACCGATGTGCAATAGCAGCATCGCTCTCTATCATTTTTTGCATCTGCGTTCTAAAGTTGATGCCTTGCTTTGCTGCATATTTACTTATCATACCTAACCCTACGTTGGCTTCACCATTTGGTAATGGAAATATCCATAAGTAAGACATAGGCAGGTTGGTAGGAAAATAAATTTCCAATAAATTCTTCTCATGCATATCGGTAATACCTTGCCAGTATTGCCTTACAGCGCCTGCATAGTGGTTACGATCTATTTTACGTTCACCTAAATGTCTTAACAAAATACTGTGGTCACCATCTGCACCAATTACAAGGTCGCAGCAAATGGTATGTTCACCATCTTTATTTACAGCAGATAATAGCCACTTTTTACCATCACGTACGATGTTCACTATTTTAGTGCCACGCATAAACTGTGCAAACTGCGGGTTTATTTTTTGCACCAAAAAATTATCAAAATGTATGCGTTTACTTATAAAATACGAGCATTGATGTGGTTTGTCTGCATCTGGCTGATGCATAAAATCTTTCAATTTGCCATTAGGCATTATAGAGCGCAAACCCCATGAAGCCGTAAAATCTGGGTGATGAAAAATTTCTTTCTCAATTAAATCAGGGTCTATGTGGTTCAGCATTCTGATGGTTTTATAATCTAAACCATCACCACATATTTTATCTCTAGGAAATTCAGCTGCATCTACAATAGTATGTGCAATACCTTTTTTTGCTAAGAAAATAGACGTGCTTGCGCCAGCAGGCCCAGCACCAATAATGCAGATAGATGTTTGAAATGTTGCCAAAATGCTAAAAATTTAGATGCTAAATGTAAATAAAAAAGGTATCAAATACTGTTACGTAAATGATACCTTCTTTTTAATGTGTTATTCTATCAACAAATGTTGCAAACTATAAAGTCTTCAATACATCGTTCATGCTACGAACAGCGTCTGCGCTTTTGTTAAAGGCAGCTTGTTCGGCATCGCTTAGTGTAAAGTCTACAATTTTTTCCCAACCAGTTCTACCTAAAACGACAGGTACTACTAGTGAAATATCTTTTTGGCCATATTCACCATCTAAAGCCACACCACAAGAAATTAATTTTTTCTCGTCACGTAAAATGCTTTCTACCATTGCAGCAGTACCAGCACCTGGTGCATACCAAGCACTTGTGCCAATTAACTTGGTTAATGTAGCACCACCAACCATTGTGTCAGCTACTACTTTATCTTGTTGTTCTTGGGTTAAAAAGTTGGTTACAGGAATACTGTTCCAAGTAGCGTGTTTAATTAAAGGAATCATAGTCGTATCACCATGACCACCAATAACCACAGCGTTTAAGTCAGCAGGTGAACAACCCAAAGCTTGGCTTAAGTAGTATTTAAAACGAGCAGAATCTAACGCACCACCCATACCTAAAATTTTGTTTTTAGGCAAGCCAGAAGTTTGTAAGGTTAAGTAGTTCATTGTATCCATTGGGTTAGATACAACAATGATGATGGTATCAGGTGAATATTTTAAAATATTTTCAGTAACGCTTTTTACAATACCAGCATTTACACCAATTAGTTCTTCACGAGTCATACCTGGTTTACGAGGTAAGCCAGAAGTAATAACCACTACATCAGAATCTGCAGTAGCGGCATAATCGGCAGTAACGCCTTTAATTTTTGTATCAAAACCTAATAAAGCTGCAGTTTGCATCATGTCAATAGACTTACCTTCTGCAACGCCTTCTTTAATGTCTAACAATACCAATTCAGCAGCCAACTCTTTACGAGCAATGTTATCGGCACAAGTTGCGCCCACGGCACCAGCACCTACTACAGTAACTTTCATACAAGAAAATTTTATGGTTAAATGGAAATAATTTTTTGCGGTGCAAAAGTAAAGGGTAACAAGGTATTATAACGAATTAAAAACGGCAACGATTACGTGGGTTAATGTGTTGGTTGGTGGGGGGTAATGTTGACTAACAGTGTTAAGGATAACAAGCAAAACGTCCGAGGTTTTTAAAACCTCGGACGTTTGTACAGAACTAAGCTTAACTAATACCAATAATTGTAAAATAAATTACTTGATTTCATATACTGAAAACTTAATCCTGGTTTTGCTTTGTAGTGGATAATCCTTATTTAAAATGATTGATAAATATTTTGCTTCTACCATAACCTTTTTATTAGGCGAGTACATTGTATAAAAAGAATCACCAACCCCAATTTCAGCAGATTGTGTTTCGGTGTATTTGTCAGTATAATTAAATACACATTTTTTGTTTGATGGTGTGAATTTTACACACAAAAACTTAATCCCATATTGCGCAAACAAAGCTTCACTTTCTGTAGAGGCTTCACCGATTGGATGCTCTTCATTTACTGCGGTGTATGCTACCAAGTTTGAAGTGAATTCTGATATCAATTTACCTTTTTTTAGTTTAGCAACAGATGCCTGTTTTGACGGCTGTAGAATTGATTTTTTTGTAGTTGATTTTTGTGCTGAAGTACTCATGGATATAAGTAATGCAGTAGCTAAAAGTATATTTTTCATTTTTTCATTTTTTCTCTTATTTCTTAAGCGTGCCAAGCTAGTAAATAGGAACCGTCTCTTAAATTATCAATAACTTCCTTGCCATATTTAGGACTAACAACAAAACAGCCTAAAGACCTACCAGCTATTTCATCTGTTACATATTGACTTTGATGTATTACAATATACCTTTCTCTGGTATTGCTATTAGAAGATTCTAAGCCATCTAGATATAAAGAGCGGCCATTATTTCCGATATATGTCGTTCCCGTTTTGAAAATACCTAAGCAAGATTTATTAGAGTTAATTGTATTTGAAAATTCTGTTGCATACAAATCGCCTGAATTCTTTCCATGCGCAACACAGTAGCTTTTTACCTCCTCATTTTTTAAGTCAAATATAAAAAGCCGCTTTTCTGTCCGCGGTTTTGAGAAGTCGACTATTGCCCAAAAATTAGCCTTACTACTTTTATCATATCTAAATAACTCTTCTAACTTTTCCTTTTGACCAATTGTTTCAGCTTTATTAAGTGCAATTTGCTTTAAGCTATTAGTTTCAACCGATGTAATTATAGGAATAGTAATACTCGGTGGTGTAATTTCTAGATTTTCATCTACATACTTCTGTATGTTTTTTAATAAATCATCGCATTCTTTTTTAATTTGCAGCCCGTCATTATTATCACCAATTTTAATTACTGGATTCCAATGTGTTGCAATATTCCTTAAAGCTAATGCAGTAAATTCTAAAGCAAAAGCAGGCGATTCTTTAGAGATTCTTTGAAACTCCTTTCCTTCACCGTCTCCAAAATTTTCTAAATCTGCTTCTTTGCAATGTGCACCTTTAGAAAATAATTCTATGTATCCATCTTGACTAACTTTATACTTTTCAAATATTTCAAGAAGTAGATTTTCAGTTGAAGTGCTTACGGAACTTAATATGTCATAGCTTGTCTGAAATAAACCTGCTTCAGAATTTATTGAAGTTGGGTCTTTCTTTTTTGCGGGTTTACCCCAACCATTAAGTTTTCCTCTATCCCAACCACAACAATACCTTCCACTACTTTCCATTACGCCCAAACCAAACATAAGGACTATCAAGCCACGTAGTCTATCAGTATCAGTTGTCAGTTTATTTGCACAATTTTTATTGAGAATATTTTCAAACAGAAGTAAAGAATCTTTGTCTTTTAATGTATCTAATGGCTTAGATATTTCTTTTGCAATTTTTTCACCTTTTTTAATTCTTTCATAAAGATTGGCGAATACCAAACCTACGCCATAATAATAACCATAAGGTGCTTGACCTCTGTTACCATTTTCCCATCTAATTTTTGAAATTTTTGTTTTATCAACAATACTTGGAATTGCGAAAAAAGGGTTATTACTTAATTCACTTTCGACTTCAATGCCAATTAGATTTAGGGTTTCTGTATTAAGAATTCCATCGTCTGATAGGTTTTTGGATGATTGAAATTCGCTAATAGCTTTTTTTGTTAGGTTTCCAAATGATCCGTCGATGTTACCTAAACTATAACCAAGTTCGGTTAGTTTCATTTGAATGGTTTCAACATTCATTCCTTTATCTCCAAAAGTTGGGATAATTGATATTTGTTTCATAGATTTCTTGTTATAATTTTTGTTGTACAGTTGTTTTTAGCTAAACCCACAGTATTTTTTTTGGCTTTCTAGGCATTACTTTTGCTAATATGTAGTTGAAAAATTATTATATGCTTGTGCATCAACCTTTTTAAAACCACACTAATAATTTAAGTTATGCCTTCTTACCTTTAAAAACTATTACCTAAAAAACAAGTAACACCTTAGCACAGGTCGGCTATGCTGGATAGCCCCTCTAAAGACCTGCGCTAGTGGGGAGAAAAACCCTTTTTATTTATATAGGCAACATGCCTTTTGGAACATGTTGCCAAGCTGAGTAATTGATTTTATTTAATTTTTTAGTGAATAGTCTAATGAAAACTTTACAATAGGATCCTTCAATAATGAAATACTTGAATTATTCGTATATTGATAAACTCCAAGTTTTAAATTAATTACCTTATTTATTTCAATACCTGCATCTATTGAATAACCAAGTAAGTAATTCTTATCTATAGAAGAATTTCCAAATATTTTTTGCAAGTTTCCTTTACTTGATATAGAACTAATAACCTTTGCTTGTACATAGAATATACCCATATTGTTTGGGTCGGTAGGTGTCCATGCACCTGTTTGGAAAAATAGGCCAAGATTAGCAAAACCATTGAAAAAATTTACATTCTCTTGAGTTAAACTATCTTTCCCATTCATTGTTCTACCTCCTAATTGATAAGCAAATTTTAACTTGGTGATGCTTTCACTTTTAATCAGATTTTGTAGCCCATTGAATGAAAGGTTGATTGTTCCCCCAATTGGATTTAACAGATTTGATACAGTAGTCTTGTTAAGTTTATCTCCTCCAAAAGCGTTTCCTGCAGTTCCAGTATAAATAAAAAATGGTAAATAAAATTTATTTTGCTCACCAATATTTATTCTCAGAAGCCTTGCGGATGCTTGAATGTTTCCATCTGAAAGAAAGTCAACAAAGCCGTTTTTTAGAAATTGAATATTGTCCTCGTTTGTAGTTATTGAGGAGTCTAAAAAATTTCTTGTTTTTTTTGAATAGTCAATGTCAACAATTTGAGCTTTACTACAAAAGAATATTGACAAAAACATAATTGTTAATAGTGTTTTAGTGATTGTCTGCATATAGTTGAAGTTTTGTTTTGAAATTATTACAACACAAATACAATTTTGCTTGCTGTTTTGTTAGTTACATTTTTTACATCTTGGTCGAAGAAAATTTAAAGTGTAACTATTATAGCTGTAGTCGCCTTTGTCTTCATAAAAGTATCTCGTTTTATGACTGCCATGACCTTGATAATTCCAACTATAAAACTTTGAATCTACAATATACGTTGTGTCTATTTTGGAATAATTTGAGCAATTAATTTGTGCATTCTTCCATTCTTCTATTGTTACAGGTTTTGTGAATAATGAAGGGTCAATAACCTTTGCTGTAATTGCACCATTACTGTCAATTTCGTTAACTAAAGGTGCTACGTGCCACCCCCAATCAATACATGCTTCTCCGCAACTTTCTGAATTCTTTGCATGTAGTGAGCCAAATAAAAATATTTTCTTACTTTCCAAATGAAATGAATCCTCTATATAATATCGCATAAGGTGAGCTCGTGCCTGACATCCGTTAGCTTTATATTGAAATGTTATACAAGGCATTGTTCCATTTTGGCATGTACTTGAATTTTTGCATGATAAACTAACTAAAAAGCTAAATAGTCTTTCTAAGTCTGGGTGCGATATACTATTGTTAAGCCCTATGCCAATTTTGTCCAATGCACCTGTCTGAACTTCTGTAGTGATAGAAGGTGGGATAGATAAAAAAGCAACTTCATTTTTATTTTTATCTCCATTTTTAATAGTAATTATTTTACATGAAATGAGAGTATTGTTTTTTGTATTATAGGTTAGTGCGATTGGTTTATTTAAGTCAATTGCCTTTTTGAATATTGTATTTAAATTTTTGGGGTATTTAAGGGACATACTTAAATTAACAAAGGAAATTCTTGTTGTTGAATAATCCGCTATAAAAGCAGTATCAGTTTCAGTTTGGCTTAAAACATTTTGCCAAAAAATCAATAAAATTGCTATTGTTATAATAATTTTCATAGTGTAAAGTTTTTATTATTTATAATATAATTTCTCATTCTTTGAACTTGTCCTATTGTAAAAAAGTATCTGCAACTACTATAATCCATGTAATTCATGAACATTGTGGAATGTCTGAATTCTATATTAGGAAAGTGTGGGCAATAAAAGTTATGCTTTTTTTGAGAAGGTGTGTCTTTTACATAATCATTTTCAAAAATATGGTGTAGGTTAAACCAATGACCTGTTTCATGAGTTAATGTGCGGCTACCATTAAAAACCTTTTTATAGTTAATTACAATCCCATCATGATTAGGATTGCTTTCTGATGGCGTATATGCATTAGTATTAACATTGCAGATATAAACATTCAAATAAGATTTGTTATCAATAATTGGACTTTCTTCAAAAGTTCTCCTCTGTCGTACTTTAAACTGTGAAGTGTTCGTAAATTGTCTAATTATTCCTGTCGTTGGCGTTCCGTTTGGTAGTTTATTAGCCAAAATGAAATTTACATTGGGTTTACCAATTAAACTTTGAAATTCAATAGGAACAGCTGTTAAATCGTTATTTAAATTTAGAAAGTCGTTATGTAAAGTTGCCAATATTCCTTTAATCAAACTGTCAGGAATATTTTCTTGGTCAAGATGGTGTAGCACATGAAAAATTACAGGAACTGTCCACGTTTGATTTGATTCAGGTTTTATTTGCGTGATATTTTTTGTTTTAGACTTGCTACGATTTTTTGTATCGCATTTATTGCTTTGTCCAAATATAGAATTTGAAAAAAAGATTAAAGCCAAAAAGATTAAATTTCTAATCATTTTGATTGTGGGTTTAAAATGGTAAAAAAATGGCAAAGCTTAAAAGTTGTAGTATTTTATAATTTATAGGTTTTAAAAGTATTTTTTATCTTAAATATGCTTCCTATAACGGGCGCATTAGTCAGAATCTCCCTTATAAGATCCTTCCCCTCTCTACCTCACCAATCCCTTCGCAGGGTCGCTCCAAGGGCCTTGGCCTTTGGCACCAATAGCGGCTACACGTAGCCATAGTTTGGTGGCGGTAGGTAGGCCAGTTAAGGTAATGGTGCTTTTGGTGCTTTCGCCAGCAGGTTGCCAGTTGGTGCTGCCATCAGGGCTTTTTTCTATTTTATACACACGGCTTTTGTCTACTTTATCCCAACTTACTATTAGTTCACCTTCATTAATACCTGTTTCAAGTGTTAAGCCTATTACTTGTACCAAGGGCTGTGCGGTGTTGTTGTTCTCTTTAACCTCTAAGCCACTGCTGCGTATAATGGTTTCATCGCCTTTACTGGCAAACTGTACATAGGCTACAAACAATACAATAACCGCATCTAGTGCTGCTTCAGCAGTTTTTGCTGCGGCTTTTTTGGTTTTTCCACCATCTGCTGCCTCGTTAAAGGCCGTTTCTAGGGTAGTAGCGGCGGTATTTATTTCTGTAGGGTTAGGGTCGGGGCTGGCAAAATTGGTATTGCCTGTTAATTGTTTTGCATAAAAGCGGGCTCTTACAATTTTCTCTGCGGTAGTTAGTTTGTAAAAGCTAGATACTGCGGTAGCCATAACTAATTGATTTTTATTGTTGTATAATTGTAATTTCACCACATAGGCATATAGCCACATAGTATAAAATCATTTTAATAGCGTACTAATTATTGTAATTAGTCAACTATTTGCTCTAATTAGCTTGCTAATTGCTTTAACTAGTGTGCTATTTGTTATAATTAGCTTGCTATTTATAAAAATTAGTAAGCTAATAAATTTTAGTAGCATACTATTGGGTTAAAGTAGCTTGCTAATTGGTATAAGTAGCATGCTATTTTGCCTAAGTAGTCAACTATTTTATCCAATCACCTCACTGTTTCCAATTATTAGCTCACTGCTTTATTGTGCTACTAGTCTTTATGTTGTTATTTGTTCTACCTTGCTTGTAATGCCTGTCGTTGTGGTGATAATTGGTCTACAGTATCTTATTATCATTTTGGTGATGTAAACTTAATATTGGTTTTTGTATTAAAAAATGGTGGATATCCACCATTTTTTATATTTTTATGTGCCTGATACTATACCAAACACTGCAAACCATGATAAACGTAGCTATTGTAGAAGATAATTTACTACATGCTGATTATATCTATTCCATTGTATCGGCATTTAAAAACTGTAAAGTACAGGTAGAAAAAACGGATGCTTTTGAGTTTTTACGTTACTGCGCAAGTGAAAAGCAATTACCAGATATCGCACTAGTAGATTTAGAAATGCGTGGTATGGATGGCGTTTCTTTAACCGATTATCTCACTACTTATCACCCCTCTATTAAGGTACTAGCATTAAGCAGCCATCTGCATATAGAAGCTGTTGAAGATATGCTTAGCTGTGGTGCTAAAGGTTATGTTGTAAAGCTTTTTCCCGATTTAAAGCGTTTTGAAGCATTGCCGGGCAACGTATATATGGTGCATTTAGAAGAGGCTATTAACATTATTGCAAATGACGGCTATTATATAGACCCATACATCATTAACAGTGCTAACAACAAGTACCACACATTTGATATAGAACAACTAGTAGCAAAGCGACAGGCAGAGAATGAAAGGGCTGCATCGCTTGGACTTACTAAACGTGAAAAAATGATGAGTAGCTTGTATGCATCTGCAAGTGGTACCAAGCAACAAGCCATTGCTAGTGTGCTTAATATTTCTACCAATACGCTAGATAAACAAATACAATCTGCTTCTGCCAAACTGAATGTAAATAATAGGCAGATGTTTACCGTACGCAGTATCTCGCTAGGTATTATAAAAATTGCAAGAGGCTTGGTGGGTAAAAGGGGGTGAGGTTTATTGATAGAAACACGGATGGCACAGATCCGATAGCTATCGGATGGGTGGATAAAAGCAGATTTCTTTATCATCAAAGGCTGCGTAAAATGCTTGGCTTCTTGTTCCGCTAGGAACAACTGGTTGGTGGAATACGGATGGGTGGATAAAAGCAGATTTCTTCATCATCAAAGGCTGCGTAAAATGCTTGGTTTCTTGTTCCGCTAGGAA